>NZ_BTRL01000003.1:0-148621 GCF_054771475.1 Bacillus sp. MN7755 | reverse complement strand
CGTTTCAGCGACTTTTATAATATATCATAGTATATTATTTTCGTCAACAAGTTTTTTTCGATAACTTGTATCTCTCATTTGCTGACTCTGCCTATTATATAAGCTTTCTCTTATCTATGCAAGTATTATTATAAAAAAATAAAGAGGGGAGAAATCCCCCTCTCTTATTCTTCTGAAGAAACCTCTTCGCTTGTTTCTTCTTCGTCATCTTTTTGTGCTTTTGCTACCGTCGCTACCTCTTGCTCATCTTCTAATCGAATTAGACGAACACCTTGTGTATTACGTCCCATTTGAGAGATTTGATCAACTGGCATACGAATAATAACACCCGCTGCTGTAATTAACATAATGTCTTCTTCACCTGTTACAGACTTAACCGCTACTAATTTACCGTTCTTATCTGTAATGTTACAAGTCTTCAGACCTTTACCACCACGACTCTGTAGTCTATACTCTTCAACCGGCGTACGTTTACCATACCCATTCTTCGTTACGATTAAAACATTCGTATCTTCTTCAACAATTTCCATACCTACGACTTGGTCCTCTTCGCCTAGTGTAATAGCTTTTACACCAGCTGCATTACGGCCCATAGAACGTACATCTTGTTCGTTGAAGCGGATTAACATACCATTACTTGTCCCTACGATAATATCTTTATCACCAGATGTTAAACGTACAGAAATCACTTCATCTTCTTCACGAAGCGAAATTGCAATTAAACCGTTCGTGCGTATATTTGCAAATGATGAGAGTGGCGTTCTCTTAGAGATACCTTGTTTCGTTGTAAAGAATAGGAACTGATCGTCACCAAACTCACGAATTGGAATAATGGCGTTGATCCACTCACCTTTATCTACCCCTAATAGGTTAATAATCGGTAGCCCTTTCGCTGTACGACTATACTCTGGAATTTCATATCCTTTTGTACGGTATACTTTACCCTTGTTTGTGAAGAATAAAATATGATCATGTGTAGAAGTAGTCAATAAATGTTCTACGAAGTCATCATCGTTCGTTCCCATTCCTTGTACACCACGTCCACCACGGTTCTGTGTTTTATACGTAGAAGCTGGTAACCTCTTAATATAACCATTATGAGTTAACGTAATTGCAATATTTTGCTCTGGAATTAGATCTTCATCTTCAATAAATTCCATACCGCCGATTGTAATTTCTGTTCGTCTCTTATCATTGAAGCGCTCTTTTACTTCTGTTAATTCTTCTCGAATAATCTCAAGAACTTTCTCTTCATCTGCTAAGATCGCCTTTAATTCTGCAATTAACTTCATTAAATCTTGATATTCTTGCTCGATTTTCTCACGTTCTAATCCTGTTAAACGTTGCAAGCGCATATCTAAAATCGCTTGTGCTTGTTTCTCACTTAAACCAAAACGTTCCATTAAACCTTGCTTTGCGATATCAGCTGTTTTTGAACTACGGATTAAAGTAATAACTTCATCAAGGTGATCTAACGCAATGCGTAATCCCTCTAGAATGTGGGCACGTGCTTCTGCTTTCTCTAATTCGTAAGCAGTACGTCTACGAATTACTACCTTTTGATGCTCTAAATAGTAATATAGATTTTGTTTTAAATTTAGGACTTGCGGCTCTCCATTTACAAGAGACAACATATTAATACCGAAGCTTGTTTGAAGTGCCGTGTGTTTATATAGATTATTTAATAGTACATTGGCATTTGCATCACGACGTACTTCCATAACAATACGCATACCATTTCGATCTGATTCATCACGTAAATCTGTAATACCTTCAATTTTCTTATCGCGAACTAATTCTGCAATTTTTTCAATTAATCGTGCCTTATTAACTTGATAAGGTAGTTCCGTTACGATAATAGATTGTTTACCATTTGATTTCTCTTCAATTTCAACTTTGGCACGAAGCATAATAGAACCTCGTCCTGTTTCATAAGCTCTACGAATACCACTTCGCCCTAAGATTAAACCTGACGTTGGGAAGTCTGGTCCAGGAATATATTCCATTAATTCCGCAATGGTAATATCAGGGTTATGGCTTAATGCCAATACACCATCAATTACTTCGCCAAGTTGATGCGGCGGAATGTTTGTTGCCATACCAACTGCAATACCCGTCGTACCATTTACTAGTAGGTTAGGGAAACGAGCTGGTAATACAATTGGCTCTCTTTCAGAACCATCATAGTTATCTTGATAATCAATTGTATTTTTTGAAATATCACGTATTAATTCCATAGAAATCTTAGACATTCTTGCTTCTGTATAACGCATTGCTGCCGCTGAATCTCCATCAACAGAACCAAAGTTACCATGACCATCAACAAGCATATAACGTTGACTAAAATCTTGCGCCATACGTACCATCGTTTCATAAACAGCTGAATCTCCGTGGGGGTGATACTTACCGATTACCTCGCCGACAATACGCGCCGACTTCTTATATGCTTTATCAGCTGTAATTCCTAAATCATTCATTGCATATAAAACCCTACGATGAACCGGTTTTAACCCATCACGAACATCTGGTAATGCACGAGATACGATAACACTCATCGCGTAATCTAAAAATGAGGTACGCATTTCATGACTAATATTAATTTCTCGAATTCGTGCTTGTTGTTGATTGTCTGACATCAACGAGCACCTCCTCTTACATTTCCGTTACACATACATTGATTTATATGTAGAAGACAGGAATACTTAGATTCCTGTCATTACTCATTTAAATATCAAGGTTTTTCACGTATTTTGCATTTTCTTGGATAAAGTTACGGCGTGGCTCTACTTTATCCCCCATTAAAATCTCAAATGTTTCATCTGCTTCAATTGCATCTTGAAGAGAAACTTGAAGTAACGAACGTACTTCTGGGTCCATTGTTGTCTCCCACAGCTGTGTTGGATTCATTTCCCCTAGACCTTTATAACGCTGAATTCCAGGTTTAGGTTGGGCTGGTAATTCAGCTAGTATTTTTTCAAGTTCCTTATCGTTGTAAGCATATTGAATTTTTTTACCTTGTTGTACTTTAAACAATGGTGGTTGTGCAATATAGATATAACCACACTCAATTATTTGACGCATATAACGATAGAAGAACGTTAATAATAGGGTACGTATATGTGCACCATCCACGTCGGCATCCGTCATAATAATAATTTTATGATAACGAGCCTTCTCAATATCGAAATCCCCACCAATATTTGTACCAATTGCTGTAATAATTGTACGCACTTCATCATTAGATAAAATTTTATCTAATCGCGCCTTTTCAACGTTAATAATTTTACCTTTAAGTGGTAAAATCGCTTGGAAATGACGGTCACGTCCTTGTTTCGCAGATCCGCCGGCAGAGTCACCCTCTACGATGTAAATTTCACTGATTGCTGGATCTTTCGAAGAACAATCCGCTAATTTACCTGGTAAACTTGAAACTTCTAATGCACTCTTTCTACGTGTTAATTCACGAGCTTTTTTAGCAGCTACACGCGCGCGCGCTGCCATCGTACCTTTATCTACAATTTTACGCGCAACATTTGGATTTTCTAGTAAGAACTTTTCAAAGGCCTCCGAGAATACAGATTCTGTAATCGTTCTCGCTTCACTATTTCCAAGTTTCGTCTTCGTTTGTCCTTCAAATTGTGGATTTGGATGTTTAATTGATACGATCGCTGTTAAACCTTCACGAACATCTTCACCAGTTAAATTACTATCCGCATCCTTTAAAATATTATTTTTTCGACCATAATCGTTGATTACACGCGTTAGGGCAGTTTTGAATCCTACCTCATGTGTACCACCTTCATACGTATGAATATTATTTGTAAATGAGTAAATATGATTTGTATATCCTTCGTTATATTGCAACGAAACTTCAACCTGGATTCCATCTTTTGAACCTTCCACATATACAGGCTCTTCATGGATTGGTTGTTTTGAACGATTTAAATGCTCCACATAAGATTTAATTCCACCTTCATAATGGAACTCTTTCTTTTGCTTATGTTCACGCTTATCTTCAATTGTTAATTTAATATTACGATTTAAAAACGCCAACTCACGCATACGAGTTGCTAACGTATCAAATTCATATTCTGTCGTCTCTTTAAAGATTTCTGGATCTGGCTTAAAGCGAGTTATTGTTCCTGTTTGATTTGTATCACCGATAACTTTTAAATCAGCAACCGGAATACCTCTTTCGTATTTTTGGTAATGGATTTTACCATCACGATGTACAAATACCTCTAGTTCTGTTGATAATGCATTTACAACAGATGCTCCAACACCATGCAAACCGCCAGAAACTTTATAACCGCCACCGCCAAATTTACCACCAGCGTGAAGGACGGTCATAATAACCTCTACTGCAGGACGTCCCATTTTTTCTTGTATACCAACTGGAATACCACGTCCATTATCGGTTACAAGAATACTATTATCTTCTTCGATGCTAACATTAATTTCATCGCAATATCCTGCTAATGCTTCATCGATACTATTATCGACAATTTCCCATACAAGGTGGTGAAGTCCTTTTCCACTCGTAGATCCAATATACATACCTGGACGTTTCCGAACTGCCTCTAGTCCCTCAAGCACCTGTATTTGGCTTTCATCATATGCGTTCTCTTGCATTTGTTTTTGGTCCATTGACACAAAGATCACCTACTTTTCCATTTAAACAGGGGTTATGCCCTATCTATTTCACAATCTACCGTGCCGTTCGTTACATGAATTGTTTTTGCTTCTTTCAATGTTTCGTGTTCAATTCCGTCGACACTCGTCGTTGTCACAAATGTTTGCACCTTACCTTGAATTGTATTTAACAGATGTGATTGACGATAATCATCTAGCTCTGATAAAACATCATCTAATAAAAGAATTGGGTATTCCTTAACTTCTGAGTAAATCAATTCAATTTCAGCTAATTTTAGGGACAGTGCGGTCGTTCGTTGTTGTCCTTGCGAACCAAAGACTTGAACATTTTTACCATTAACGAAGAATTGTAAATCATCACGATGAGGACCTATTAAAGTCGTACCACGGAAAATTTCACGTTGTTTCACGGATTGAAAACTTTCATAGTATACTTCTTTTATTTTCGACAAATCCATTGATTCTGATACATCTACGCTTGGTTTATAGATGATTTCTAACCCCTCTAATCCTCTACTAATCCCACGATGGATTGGTGCAGCCCATTCTTGTAGTAAGTGCAAAAACTCAAAACGTTTTCGCAATATTTTTGTACCATGTTCAATGAGTTGAAGTGTAAATACATCCAACATCGTTTCCTCATTTTTGCTATTCCCTTGCATTTTTTTAAGCAAGTGATTTCGTTGCGTGAGCACCTTTTGATATTGACTTAGTTCATACAAATAAACGGGTGCTATTTGTCCAAGTTCCATATCTAAAAAGCGTCTTCTTACTTGAGGGCTTCCTTTTACAAGATTTAAATCTTCTGGGGCAAACATGACAACATTCATTTCACCGATGTATTGGCTTAGTTTTTGTTGTTCAAGTTGATTTAACTTTGCCTTTTTGCCTTTTTTAGAAATATTTAACTCTAAAGACAAAGAACTGTTTCTTTTTTGCAAGCTACCTTTGATTTGACCATAATCTTCATCCCAGCGAATGAGCTCACGATCATTAGAGGTTCTATGAGATTTCGCCATCGCTAATACGTAAATAGCTTCCATCAAATTTGTTTTCCCTTGTGCATTTTCGCCAATAATTACATTGACCTTATCCTCAAAGGAAAGCTCTAATTTTTCATAATTGCGATAGTTTTTTAATTGTATTTCCTTAATAAACAAAGGGCTCCCCCTTTATGCCTGAACTTGGAAAGTTCCGCTTCCTGGAATTTCAATAATATCGTTCGCATACAGTTTGCGACCTCTTCTATTTTCAAGTTCTTGATTCACGTACACTTCATATTCTTGTAAAAACCATTTTACAGCGCCACCTGTATCAATTACATCGGCTAACTTTAAAAATTGTCCTAGTGTAATATACTCTGTTGAAATTTTAATACGTTTCATAAAATCGCTCACTTTCTGAAAGTGTTCATTCTTTCATTGTACTAAATAAACTAGCATTAGGAAAGTAATACCCAAAAATCAAATAAAGGCTACTAGCATCTGAAAACTAGCAACCCTTATTTCTTACTTAGTAAGTACGAACCGGTAAAATTAATTGAATAATGGATTCATCATTTACTGTACGAATTAAGAATGGTCTCATTGCTCCAGTAAAGCTAATCTTAATTTCAGTACTATCTAATGCCTTTAGTGCATCCATCATATATTTTGCACTAAAAGATATTTTTAACTCTTCCCCATCTACTTTTTCACATTGAACTTCTTCTACTACTTTTCCGATTTCTGGTGAATTAGAAGAAATTTCTAGCATTTCCTGTTCTAAGGTTGATAATTTCACAACATTATTACGACCATCTCTTGCTAATAGAGATGCACGATCAATTGCTTGTAAAAATTCTTTTGTATTTACAAAAATATCCGTTTTACTCTCTGCTGGGATTAAACGAGTTGTATCAGGGTAGTTTCCTTCTAACAATCTTGAGAAGAATAATAAATGTTTTGTACGGAATAATACTTGATACTCCGTAATAACGATATCTACCATTTCTTCAGACTCATCTAGAATTTTGCTTAATTCATTTAAACTTTTCCCTGGAATAACAACACTCGCTTGGAATTCATCTCCAATGCCTTCGATTTTTGCTTTTCTCAGGGCCAACCTGTGACTATCTGTAGCAATGCAAGTTAGTTCGCTGTTATATACCTTCCAGTTTACACCTGTCAAGATCGGTCTTGTTTCAGAAGTGGAAACTGCGAATACAGTTTGTCTGATCATATGTTTAAGTAAATCCGTTGGAATCTTAAAAACATGATGTTCTTCAATTTGTGGTAACAATGGATATTCTGCAGAATCTAAACCATTTAAATTAAACTCTGATTTTCCAGAAGTTATTTTTGTCATCAAATGATTTTCCACAGAAATTTCTACAGTTTCTTTAGGTAATTTTTTTACAATTTCACTAAAATATTTTGCCTGTAAAACAATACTTCCTGATTGTCTTACTTCTACGATTTCTTTTCCATCTTCTTCAACTGGGATAAAAGATTCAATCGAAATATCAGCATCGCTTCCTGTTAATGTAACTCCTTCTTCCGTAGCGACAACTTTAATTCCTGTAAGGATCGGAATTGTTGTACGAGAAGAAACAGCCTTCATTACATCTTGTACACTTCTTACAAGATAGTCTTTTTGTATTGTAAAACGCATAAAGAAAAACCTCCGGTAAGTATATGATTTTATTTAATTAATAAAGATAAAAAATAGTAGTAATAGTAGTAGGGCTTGTGGATATGTGGATAACTCCTTTGAAAGATGTAAAAACAGTCTATCTACATGTGGATAGACTGTGCGTAAAACAAGGGAAGTTATTCACACTATTCAGCTACTACTTTAAAATATCGTTAATTTCTTCAACTTGCTTTTGTAATTGCGTATCCGTTTTAAGTAGCTTAGAAATTTTTTCATGGGCATGGATAACGGTTGTATGATCACGTCCACCGAATTCTTCACCTATTTTAGGTAAGGAGGAGTCTGTAAGTTCGCGTGATAAATACATTGCAATTTGGCGAGGAAAGGCAACTGATTTTGTTCGCTTTTTCGCCTTGAAATCTTCTAATTTTACTTGATAAACATCCCCGACAGCCTTTTGGATATCATAAATGGAGATAATTTTTGGTTTAGAATTTGGAATAATATCTTTAAGTGCTTCAGCTGCTAAATCAGCATTAATATCTTTGTTAATTAAAGATGAATAAGCTACAACTCGGATGAGTGCGCCTTCTAGCTCACGAATATTTGAATCAATTTGATTTGCAATATAAAGCATGACCTCATTTGGTATATCAAGTCCTTCAGCCTTTGCTTTTTTACGTAAAATTGCAATTCGTGTTTCTAAATCTGGCGGCGTAATATCCGTAATAAGTCCCCATTCAAAGCGAGAACGAAGACGATCTTCTAAAGTTGGAATTTCTTTTGGTGGCCGATCACTTGAAATTACAATTTGTTTACTTTCTTCGTGTAATGCATTGAATGTATGGAAAAACTCTTCTTGAGTTTGTTCTTTTCCTGCTAAAAATTGAATATCATCTATTAATAAAACATCTACATTGCGGTATTTATTACGGAAATCGACCGCTTTATTATCACGAATAGAATTAATGAATTCATTTGTAAATTTTTCTGATGATAAATATACAACCTTTGCGTTTGGGTTATGTTCAATTACATAATGACCAATTGCGTGCATTAAATGGGTCTTTCCAAGTCCAACTCCCCCGTAAATAAAGAGGGGATTATATGCTTTAGCTGGTGCTTCGGCTACGGCCAATGAAGCAGCGTGAGCAAAACGGTTACCAGAGCCAATAACAAATGTATCAAACGTATATTTTGGGTTTAGCATACTCTGTGGTAAATGATTAGAATCATCTTGTGCTGAATTTGGTTTAGTAGGAGGAAGATCGATCTCCTCTTCCGCTTGACTTTGGGGAATAATAAAGCGAATAGCTAATTTTGCCCCGGTTAAATCATAAAGTGTTTCCGAAATTAGCTCTGAATAATGAGATTCTAACCAATCACGAGCGAATTCATTTGGAGCCGTAATTGTTAATACGTCTTTCTTTAAATTATGTGCGGTTGTTGATTTTAACCATGTTTCATAACTGGGTTTACTGACCTTTTTTTCTAGTTCTTTTAAGGCACTGTTCCATAAATCAGAGATGTTTTCCAAAGGTGTCCCTCCTTTACTAAGATGGTAAAAGAATAAGGTTGCGCAACAAATGTACAACCTAAATAAATATAAAATGTATATTTATACGAAACGTATTTTAAAACCTAAAAACGTCGTTTGTATATGAGATAGGGTTTTCGACAAAAAAAGCGAATGTGTGTATATGAGATAGGGTTTTCGACAAAAAAAGCGAATGTGGATAAGCATTTACCCACATGTGATTAAAACTGTCCACATGTTATACACAATTTGTGGATAAGATAAAGATGTGGAAAACTTATTCAAAGTGAAAACACAACTATAATATCAAAAAAAAGTAGCTATAGCAATGAAATTAAGAAAGTTATCCACAAAATCAATACCTTGTGGAATAAACTTGTCCACAACACGATATACTGTGTAAAAGTACGAAACGAGTTTGTGGATATAAAAAACAAGAAAAAACATTTATCCACAAGGAAATATGGGATCTGTGAAAAAGTATGTGAATAGGTTCAAAATGAATATTTGATGAAAATTTCGAGAACCATTGACATTTTCCTAGTTGATTAACTATAATTTATAGGACTGTCTTTAACAGATATTCCTCAGGGAGGTGTCATATAATGAAAAGAACTTACCAACCAAATAAACGTAAGCGCAGCAAAGTACATGGTTTCCGCAGCCGTATGAGCACAGCGAACGGACGTAAAGTGCTAGCAGCTCGTCGTCGTAAAGGAAGAAAAGTATTATCTGCGTAGACCACTGATCGTTCAGTGGTCTTTTTTTCTAATAATAGTGAATTTCCGCTGATGAACTACAGGAGTGTCAATTGATATGAAGAAAAAACATCGTATAAAAAAGAATGATGAATTCCAGACGGTTTTTCAAAAAGGAAAATCGAATGCGAATCGTCAGTTTGTTGTCTATCAACTAGATAAAGAAGAGCAGCCAAACTTTCGTATTGGCCTTTCTGTCAGCAAGAAAATAGGAAATGCAGTAGTGCGTAACCGAATTAAACGTATGATTCGCCAGTCGATCACAGAATTAAAAGATGAGATAGATTCTGGAAAAGATTTTGTTATAATAGCAAGGAAGCCTTGTGCAGAGATGACATATGAAGAATTAAAGAAAAGCTTAATTCATGTCTTTAAACGCTCTGGTATGAAAAAGAATAAAAAGTAGCGTAAGGAAATGAATTACACTATATACATACCGATACAAGGAGGAGTAGGCTTTGAAAAAGAAATTAGGTTTACTAGCCATGGTTGTTGCATTAATGGCGATTACTGCTGGCTGTAGTGAAGTAAATCAGCCAATTACACCAAAAAGCACTGGAATTTGGAATGAATACTTCGTATACCCGCTTTCTCAATTAATTACGTATTTTGCCAACTTATTTGGTAGTAATTATGGTTTAGCAATCGTTGTTACGACTCTTATTATTCGTTTTGCATTATTACCATTAATGATTAAACAAACGAAGAGTACGAAGGCAATGCAAGCGTTACAACCAGAAATGGTGAAGTTAAAAGAGAAATATAGCTCTAAAGATCAGGCAACACAGCAAAAACTACAACAAGAAATGATGCAGTTATACCAAAAAAATGGTGTAAACCCATTAGCAGGATGTTTACCAATCTTTGTTCAGATGCCTATTTTATTCGCGTTTTACCATGCGATTATGAGAACAGCAGAAATTAGTAAGCATACATTCTTATGGTTCGACTTAGGACAGGCAGATCCGTACTATATCTTACCGGTTGTTGCGGCAATTACGACATTTATTCAGCAAAAACTTGCAATGGCAGGAACTGCTGGTCAAAATCCGCAAATGGCAATGATGATTTGGCTAATGCCAATCATGATTTTAATCTTTGCAATTAACTTCCCAGCTGCATTATCACTTTACTGGGTTGTTGGTAATATCTTTGGTATTGCTCAAATGTACTTGATCAAAGGGCCGGAAATTAAGGCTAGTAAGGCAGGAGGATCAAGCAAGTGAGTATAATTACTGCTAAAGGACAAACAGTCGAGCTGGCAGTACAAGATGCTTTAAGGCAATTAAATGTTTCAAAAGACCGAGTGGATATAAATATTATCGATGAAGGTAAAAGAGGGTTCTTAGGCTTATTTGGGAACCGACCTGCAGTAGTAGAAGTTGTATTGAAGAAAGATCCAATTCAAGAATGTGAAGAATATTTAAAAAATGTCATTCACGATATGGGTGTGGAAGCTGAGATTAGTAAAATTGTAAAAGGACGCGAAGTTGAATTTACAATTTCTGGAGAAAACATAGGTGTTTTGATTGGGAAAAGAGGAAACACCTTGAATTCTTTACAGTATTTAACGAAACTTGTGGCAAATCGCAATACGAGGCAGTATATTGGTATCACACTAGATGCTGAAAATTATCGTAGTAAAAGAAAAGCTACATTAGAAGCACTTTCTTATCGATTAGCAAAACAAGTAGTAAGTACGAAAAAAAGAGTTGTGTTGGAACCTATGCCATCTTTTGAACGAAAGATTATCCACCAAGCATTATCTAATCATCAAAATATCATTACAACTTCTGAAGGAAAAGAACCACATCGACATGTTGTAATATCTTCCAAATGACCGGTTACTCAATTGAGTGCCGGTTTTTTTTGAGGGGAAAACAGGTGTGGATAACTGAAAAACACTAAACTTATCCACTGTGAATAAGTTTAGTGTTTTTTACATGAGGACATAATAAAATGAGTTATTATTCTTTTGTAGATAGGTTCGTTATGGTATTCTAATAATTTAGTGAAGAAAATAATCATGTTGAAATAGAGATAAATAAGCAAGTGAGGTGAAAGGACATGGAATTCGATACAATTGCCGCGATTTCCACAGCGCTTGGAGAGGGTGCAATTGCCATTGTTCGAGTAAGTGGGGATGATGCGGTTGAAAAAGTTAATCGTATTTTTAAAGGGAAGGACTTAACAGAGGTTTCTTCTCACACAATTCATTATGGTCATATTGTTGATTTAGATACAAATCAGGTTATTGAAGAAGTGATGGTGTCTATTATGCGTGCACCAAGGACTTTTACACGTGAAAATATAGTAGAAATTAACTGTCATGGTGGACTTGTTTCAGTAAATAAAGTATTGCAGCTTATTTTAGCGCAAGGAGTACGATTAGCAGAGCCTGGTGAATTTACAAAACGTGCTTTTTTAAATGGCCGTATTGATTTATCACAAGCAGAAGCTGTTATGGACTTAATCCGTGCAAAAACAGATCGTGCAATGAACGTAGCAATTAATCAAATGGAAGGGCGATTATCTAAATTAATCGGCCGTCTGCGTCAGGACATATTAGAAACGTTAGCTCATGTTGAGGTAAACATAGATTACCCGGAATATGATGATGTGGAAGAAATGACACATAATATTTTAATTGAGAAAGCTACACATGTTCGTGCTGAAATTGCAAAAATATTAGAAACATCGAAGCAAGGAAAGATTTTACGTGAAGGTATTGCTACTGCAATCATCGGTAGACCTAACGTTGGGAAGTCATCGCTATTAAATAGTCTCGTTCAGGAGAAAAAGGCAATTGTAACTGATATTGCAGGAACAACTCGTGATGTTATTGAAGAGTACGTTAATGTGCGTGGTGTACCACTTAAACTTATAGATACAGCCGGGATTCGTGAAACAGAAGATGTTGTTGAACGAATTGGTGTAGAGCGTTCAAAGGAAATGATGAGCCAAGCTGATTTAGTGTTAGTTGTCGTTAATTATAGTGAAGCTTTAACGAATGAGGATGAAGATCTATTCCGTGCCGTACAAGGAAAAGATTTCATTGTTATTGTAAATAAGACAGATTTACCACAAGCAATCGATATGGAACGTGTTACAGCATTGGCAGCGGGAAATCGTGTTATTACAACGTCGTTAATTGAGGAACAAGGAATAGATGAGCTTGAAAAGGCAATAGCTGATTTATTTTTTGAAGGAACAATTGATTCTGCAGACGTGACGTATGTTTCTAACGCGAGACATATTGGATTATTAACACAAGCAGGAAGAACAATTGGAGATGCAATTGAGGCGATAGAAAATGGTGTGCCAATTGATATGGTGCAAATTGATTTAACAAGAACGTGGGAAATACTTGGTGAAATTACTGGTGATACCGTTCATGAAAGCCTAATTGACCAGTTGTTCTCTCAATTTTGTTTAGGAAAATAATATAGCGATGTTTTAGAAAGATAGAGATTATTAGGAGGAATAAACGATGGGATACAATGCCGGTTCATACGATGTCATAGTAATCGGTGCAGGTCATGCAGGATGTGAAGCTGGTCTTGCGGCAGCACGAATGGGCTCCAAAACATTAATGTTAACAATTAATTTAGATATGGTAGCGTTTATGCCATGTAACCCTTCTGTTGGTGGACCAGCAAAAGGGATTGTTGTTCGTGAAATTGATGCATTAGGCGGAGAAATGGGACGCAACATTGATAAAACGTATATTCAAATGCGTATGTTAAATACAGGTAAAGGACCAGCTGTACGCGCACTTCGAGCACAAGCAGATAAGTTCTCTTACCAGCATGAATTAAAGAAAACAATTGAAGAAACACCAAACTTAACGTTGTTCCAAGGAATGGTAGAGCGTTTAATCGTTGAAGATGGCGAATGTAAAGGGGTAATTACGCAAGCTGGTGCTGAATATACAGCAAAAACAGTTGTAATTACGACTGGAACGTTTTTACGCGGTGAGATTATTATGGGAGATTTAAAATATTCGAGCGGTCCGAATAATCAACAACCATCTATTACGTTATCAGAACATTTAGAGGAGCTTGGATTTGATCTTGTTAGATTTAAAACAGGTACACCTCCGCGTGTAAATAGTAATACGATTGATTACAGTAAAACAGAAATTCAGCCAGGTGATGATAAACCACGAGCTTTCTCTTTTGAAACGACAAAATTTATTATGGATCAAATTCCATGTTGGTTGACGTATACAAGTACGGAAACACATCGTTTAATAGATGAAAACCTACATCGCTCAGCTATGTATTCTGGTATGATTAAGGGAACAGGACCTAGATATTGTCCTTCAATTGAAGACAAAGTAGTAAGGTTTAATGATAAACCACGTCATCAAATTTTCTTAGAGCCAGAAGGACGTAATACACAAGAAGTGTATGTACAAGGTTTATCCACAAGCTTACCAGAAGACGTGCAGCGTGATATGCTTAGAACAATCCCTGGTCTAGAAAACGTTGAAATGATGCGTACAGGTTATGCAATTGAATACGATGCAATTGTGCCAACACAACTATGGCCAACACTTGAAACGAAAAAAATTAAAAATTTATATACAGCAGGACAAATTAACGGAACTTCTGGTTACGAAGAGGCAGCAGGACAAGGGCTTATGGCCGGGATTAATGCAGCATGTCGTTCTTTAGGTAAGAAAGAAGTTATTTTAGGGCGTGAGGATGCTTATATTGGTGTCTTAATTGATGATCTTGTTACGAAAGGTACAAATGAACCATATCGTTTATTAACGTCTCGTGCAGAATATCGTCTATTATTACGCCACGATAATGCTGATCTTCGTTTAACTGAAGTTGGTCGTGAAATTGGATTAATTAAAGAAGAGCGCTATGAGCGATTTACAAATAAAAAGTTACAAATTGAACAGGAAAAGGAACGTTTAAGCAGCATTATTATTAAACCACGTCCTGAAGTTCAAGAATTAATTCGCAGCATTGGTGGAAGTGAATTGAAAGATGGAATACGTGCAAGTGACTTATTACGTCGTCCAGAGATGACATATGAGCATATTCATCTTTTAGTACCAAGTGAAGTAGAATTAAGTGATGAAGTGACAGAACAAGTTGAAATTCAGATTAAGTACGAAGGATATATCGAAAAATCTTTACAGCAAGTAGAGCGTATGAAAAAAATGGAAAACAAAAAAATCCCTGTAGATATTGATTATGATGCGATTTCTAGCCTTGCATCAGAAGCTAGACAGAAATTGAAAGATGTTCGTCCACTTTCAATGGGGCAGGCTTCACGTATTTCTGGCGTAAATCCAGCGGATATTTCCATTTTACTTGTGTATATTGAACAAGGAAAAATTGCGCGAGTATCGAACCAATAAATAGTAAGGAGATATTGTTAGATGAACATAGAACAATTTCAATCTATGCTAGAAGAGAAGGGTATCACCCTCTCTTCTAGACAGTTAGAGCAGTTCGAAATCTACTTCGAAACATTAGTAGAATGGAATGAAAAAATGAACTTAACGGCTATTACGGAGAAAGAAGAAGTATATTTGAAGCACTTTTTTGATTCCATTACAGCTGCTTTTTACTATGATTTTTCAAAACCATTCTCAATTTGTGATGTTGGCGCAGGAGCTGGATTCCCAAGTATTCCATTAAAAATCTGTTTCCCGCATTTAAAAGTGACGATTGTAGACTCGTTGCAAAAACGTATTAATTTCTTAAATCATTTAGCACAAAAGTTGGAATTAAGTGACGTCGCGTTTTGTCATGATCGTGCTGAAACATTTGGGAAAAAAGAAGGTGTACGTGAATCGTACGATATTGTAATGGCACGTGCAGTTGCACGTCTTTCAGTATTAAGTGAGCTATGTTTACCACTTGTAAAAGTTGGGGGAACATTCATTGCAATGAAAGGTGCTGCAGCAAACGAAGAAATTGAAAATGGCAAGTATGCTTTAGAGGTGCTAGGCGGGAATTTAAAAGAAATGTCTACGTTCCAATTACCATTTGAAGAAAGTGAACGTAATATTTTATTAATCGAGAAAAAGCGCAAGACACCAAAGAAATATCCACGCAAACCGGGAACACCCAATAAATTACCTATTGAAAAATAAATCTTATTAGACGTAAGATTAAATTATATAAATGAAAACGTAAATGTTTCATAGGAAACATTTTATGGAGAATAGTCAATAGGCCTAAAAGGTGGTGGAATATGTATGAAAAATACGTTTTCTCGTTTATTTGGCTTTGGAGATAAAGAGAGCGAATTCGAATTACAAGACGAAAGCCATGAAGAAATAGATAAAAAGGTATATGAAGAAATACAAGAAATTCCGATAGTAAATATTACCCCTAACCGTTATCAACCACGAACAGTTTTTGATGATGCGCGTATTGAGGAACTAGCATTAACGATTCGTACACACGGACTTATTCAACCAATTGTTGTGAGGCAGTATGAGGATGATAAGTACGAGATTATTGCTGGAGAAAGACGTTTCCGTGCGGCAACAAAGTTAGGTTGGGAGAAGGTTCCTGCAATTATAAAGAACTTAAATGATACAGAAACAGCTTCTGTAGCTTTAATTGAAAACTTGCAACGTGAGGAACTAACAGCAATCGAGGAAGCTGTGGCCTATCAAAAGCTAATTGAGTTACATAATTTAACACAAGAAGCATTGGCACAACGACTTGGAAAAGGACAATCCACAATCGCAAATAAGTTGCGATTGTTAAAGTTGCCTGAAGAAATAAAAAGCGCATTATTAGAAAAAAGCATTACAGAACGCCATGCTCGCGCGCTCATTCCTTTAAAAAACGAGGAATTACAACTGAAGGTTTTACAGGAAATTGTGGAGAAACAACTGAATGTAAAGCAAACAGAGGAACGAATTGCGAAATTACTAGAGGAAGCAAAACCGAAGCGTAAGGCAAAGCAAAAAGCAGTAAGTCGAGATACTAGAATTGCTATGAATACAATTAGGCAGTCCTTACAAATGGTTGCTGACAGTGGTTTAAATGTTAATTCTGAGGAAGAAGAATTTGATGAGTACTATCAAATTACAATTAAAATTCCGAAGAAAAAATAATAATGGCGCGTTAGAGACCTGATCCTATTGGATAGGTCTCTTTTACTATATTTTCTTGTGAGATGAAGAAGGAGTTTACAAATAAATTTTGAAGTTTAATAAGGACGTAAAAGAAAAACTTTTATTTCATGTTACAATAAACGTAATTGTTACTAGAATAAGATAGAAAGGTTGAAAGTAGGTGACATCATGGGAAAAATCATTGCTATTGCCAATCAAAAAGGTGGCGTTGGGAAAACAACAACATCTGTTAATTTAGGGGCTGGATTGGCACAAGTAGGTAAAAAGGTCCTTCTTGTAGATATTGACGCTCAAGGAAATGCAACGACTGGTGTGGGAATTGAAAAATCCGAATTAGATCAATGTATTTACAACGTTCTTGTGGAAGATGCAGATGTTCAAGGGGTTATACGTAAAACCGCAACTGAAAACTTAGATGTTCTACCCGCTACAATTCAATTGGCAGGTGCTGAAATTGAATTGGTACCGACTATTTCCCGGGAAGTACGTTTACAAAGGGCATTACAGCCAGTTCGTGATGAATATGACTATATTATTATCGACTGTCCCCCGTCCTTAGGGTTATTAACGATTAATGCATTAACCGCAGCAGATTCTGTTATTATTCCTGTTCAATGCGAATATTACGCACTAGAAGGATTAAGTCAGCTATTAAATACAGTTCGACTTGTGCAAAAGCACTTAAATAAAAATCTAGCAATTCAAGGTGTATTGCTAACAATGTTGGATGCCCGTACAAATTTAGGGATTCAGGTTATAGATGAAGTGAAAAAGTATTTTAGAGATAAAGTATATCGTTCAATTATCCCTCGTAATGTTCGCTTAAGTGAAGCACCAAGTCATGGGAAACCAATTATGCAGTATGACGCTAAATCAAGAGGGGCAGAAGTATATATAGATTTAGCAGAGGAAGTGATTGCAGGTGGCTAAAGGATTAGGAAGAGGAATCAATGTGTTTTTTCCTGATTTAGATGTGAAAGAAGAAGAAACAATTCAGGAGATTACGATAACTGAATTAAGACCGAATCCATATCAACCACGTAAACACTTTAATAAAGATGCGATTCAGGAATTATCGGCTTCTATTAAAGAGCACGGCATATTACAACCGTTAATTGCTAGGAAGAGTATTAAAGGATATGAAATTGTTGCAGGTGAAAGAAGATATCGTGCTGCTAAAGAGGCCGGACTCGAAAAGGTACCTGCCGTTGTAAGACAATTAAATGAGCAGCAAATGATGGAGTTTGCATTGCTTGAAAACTTACAACGTGAAGATTTAAATCCAATGGAAGAAGCAATGGCCTATCAAATGTTAATGAATGAGCTAAATGTAACGCAAGAACAATTAGCAAAACGTCTTGGTAAGAGCAGACCTTACATTGCAAATTATACGCGGTTATTAAGCCTCCCTCCGTTTGTACAAGATATGATTGCAAATGGTCAACTTTCAATGGCTCATGGGAGAACGTTACTTACAATAAAAGATGAAGAACAATTGAAATCTTTATTGAAACGAATCGAAAAAGAAGGATTAAATGTTCGTCAATTAGAGAAAATTGTTCAGGAGATTAATCAGCGCGTTTCACGTGAAACAAAACAAGTGAAAAAAGAGAGAAACATATTTTTTGTAGAACGCGAAACGTTCTTAAGGGAAAAATTTGGCACAGATGTGAAAATTAAAGAAACGAAAAAAGAAAAAGGTAAAATCGAAATTGAATTTTTTAATAAAGAAGATTTAAATCGTATTTTAGAATTATTAGCGCAGAAAAATTAAAAAGCAAACCATCTTATTATTTATAGATGGTTTGCTTTTTTTAATACAGATAATTTTTGATCTGTTTCTTTTATACTTTGTGCAATTACATCAGCCATTTTCATGACTAAACTTAATCTTGTATTTTGCAGAACGAAAAACTCCATAAAACCATTTAGATTTACGATGCCATGAATATGTAGATCACCAACTGCAGGTAATTTCTTATTCATTGCAGCTCCGGGTTTACTAGGCCCCATTCCGGTAGTGATGGAACCGATGCTTTGAGACTTTCCTAAACAGGCATCAACCGCAATTATAAATGAAGTAGGATTATCTTTCTGTATATTCTGAATTTTTTCTTCTAAATTTAGCGCATGTACCGGCTCATCTAGTGTGCCGAACACTTGGAAGTTTTTAATTCCTACTTGTTCTAATTTCGTACCGACTAACGGACCGAGTGCATCGCCTGTAGAACGATCTGTTCCGATACAAACGAGAATAATCGGTATATTCGTTTTAATAGGGATATGGGAAAGTAAGAAGTTACTGATTGTCTCGGAGGCTTCTACGTCTTGGTGCATAACATTTTGAGTTTCTTTTTCGAAAAAGGGTAAGCGAAAACTTCCAATATTCATGAAGCATCCATCCTTTTAATAAATTTTCAAAATATGTTATATGGTGAGTAAAATGGAAAACTATAAGTGCGTACTTCCTGTAAAACTTGAGTGAAAATGGAAATAATAGTACTAGTATATATCTATTCGTTCCATTTTATACCTGCATGGAAGTTAACAAATGTAATTAAAATCATAAAAATTTTTCAGCAATTAGAAGACTTCTGATACAATAAGAAGGATAACTAAAAAGAAATTTTGGCTGGAGAGGTAGAGGTACATGGATTTATTAACGAAGTGGTTTAATGCTACGAAACAGTATTTATTAAATGCTGATCGTTGGGCTGATATTGGAACAGCGACATTGAAAATATGTATTATTTTAATCATTGGTGCAGTTGTTGTACGAGTTGCGCGTGCAATTGTACGAAATGCGTTTCGTATGGGAAGTCGTTCGCCAATTCAAATTTCAGAACGTCGTACAGTTACAGTAGCAAAGTTACTTGAAAATATTGTGGCATACGTTGTTATGTTCATTATGCTAATTGCGATTTTAGGTGTGTTTAATATTAATGCATCTGGTTTATTAGCCGGTGCCGGGGTAATTGGTTTAGCGGTCGGATTTGGTGCTCAAAGTTTAGTGAAAGATGTCATTACAGGGTTATTTATCTTGCTAGAGGACCAATTTTCAGTGGGAGACTATGTGAAAATTGGCCAGTTTGAGGGAGTCGTTTTAGAAATTGGACTTCGTACAACAAAAGTAAAGAGCTGGACAGGCGAAATTCATACTTTACCAAACGGAAGTATCATTCAAGTTACTAACTATTCAGTTAGTAATAGTGTTGCATTTGTTGATGTATCTATTTCGTATGAGGCTGACATAGCAAAAGCAGAGCAAGTCATTGAAGAATTATTAGAAGAATTACCTGCGCAATATGAGCAAATGGTAACAACGCCTCTGTTATTAGGCGTGCAAACATTAGCTGCATCAGAAGTTATATTACGTGTTATTGCAGAAGTAGAGCCGATGCAACATGCGGTTATTGCAAGAGCACTTCGTAAAGAAATTAAAAATCGTCTAGATTTACATGGTATTGAAATTCCATATCCACGTATGGTTTTATATAATCGTGAAGAATTGGTGAGTGGAAAAGCAATTTAGTATGGAGAGGGGTTTGGAGAATGGAGCAAAAGCAGTATAACTTGTACGATGTTGTGGAAATGAAGAAAGCCCACCCATGTGGTGAGAATCGTTGGAAGATTATTCGGATGGGAATGGATATCCGCATTAAGTGCGAGGGATGTGACCATTCAGTAATGATTCCTCGAAGAGAGTTTGATCGTAAGGTGAAAAAAATACTTGTGAAGCACGAAGAATAGAGAGAAAGTAACAGTTGCAGTGGGTAGCTGTTACTTTTTTTCGTTTGGAGGAAACTTGTCATTTTTTTCGTTACTATCTATAATGATGAAAGATTGAGACATAGGAGTGAAAAATATGGGATTAACGGCTGGGATTGTTGGATTACCTAACGTAGGGAAGTCCACTTTATTTAATGCAATTACACAAGCAGGAGCAGAATCTGCAAACTATCCATTCTGTACAATTGATCCAAACGTAGGAATTGTAGAAGTACCAGATGAGCGTTTAAATAAATTAACGGAATTAGTAGAACCGAAAAAAACTGTTCCGACTGTATTTGAGTTTACTGATATTGCAGGTATCGTAAAAGGTGCTAGTAAGGGTGAAGGGTTAGGAAATAAGTTCTTATCTCACATTCGTCAAGTAGATGCAATTTGCCAAGTTGTTCGTTGTTTTGAGGACGAAAATATTACGCACGTTTCAGGGAAAGTAGATCCAATCGATGATATTGAAACAATCAACTTAGAGCTAATCTTAGCAGACTTAGAATCTGTTGATAAACGTATCGAGCGTGTTGCGAAACTAGCAAGACAAAAGGATAAAGAAGCGGTATATGAGCATGAAATTTTAGTGCGTTTAAAAGAAGCTTTCGAAGAGGGGAAACCGGCTCGTACTGTTGAATTTACAGAAGAGCAGATGAAGATTGTTAAAGGTCTTCATTTACTGACAACGAAAGAAATGTTATACGTAGCAAACGTAAGCGAGGACGATGTTATCGATCCTTCTGAAAACAAATACGTACAAATGGTAAAAGAATTTGCTGCAAATGAAAATTCTCAAGTAATCGTTGTATGTGCAAAAATCGAATCAGAAATCGCTGAGTTAGACGAGGAAGAGAAAAAGGTATTCCTTGAAGAACTAGGCATTGAAGAATCTGGTTTAGATCAACTAATTCGTGCTGCATATGATTTATTAGGACTTGCTACTTACTTCACAGCCGGTGTGCAAGAAGTACGTGCATGGACGTTTAAACAAGGTATGAAAGCACCACAATGTGCGGGTGTAATTCATACAGACTTTGAGCGTGGATTCATTCGTGCGGAAACAGTTTCTTATGATGATTTAATGACAAACGGTTCTATGACAGCTGCAAAAGAAGCTGGAAAAGTACGTTTAGAAGGAAAAGAGTATATCGTAAAAGACGGAGACGTTATGCACTTCCGCTTCAACGTTTAATTTAATATTTCCTAGGAAAAATAAAGATATGAGCTTGGCAAATATATTATGTGTTTGCCAAGTTTTTTATGTATGGGTGAGTTGATTCATCTAACTTACTATGATATAATCTAAACTCGTGAGTAATTACTATAAATTAATTGCTCCTTGCCCATTATGGGCCGTTTAGACCAAAAGGAGGTGAAAGTGTAATGAGAAAGTACGAAATTATGTACATCATTCGTCCTGGCGTTGAAGAAGAAGCTCAAAAAGCTTTAGTTGAACGTTTTGCAGGTGTTTTAACAAACAATGGTGCAGAAATCATTAACACGAAAGAGTGGGGTAAGCGTCGTTTAGCTTACGAAATCAACGACTTACGTGAAGGTTTCTACATGATCTTAAACGTGAACTCTAACGCAGAAGCGATTAACGAATTCGACCGTTTAGCTAAGATCAACGAAGACATCCTTCGTCATATCGTTGTTAAAGAAGAAGAAAAATAATTGATATATAAGGGAGAGTGGTTCGATTGATGAATCGTGTTATCCTCGTTGGTCGTTTAACTAAGGACCCTGACTTACGTTACACGCCCAATGGTGTTGCAGTAGCTACTTTTACGTTAGCTGTGAATCGCGCATTTGCGAATCAACAAGGTGAGCGTGAAGCTGACTTTATTAATTGTGTAATATGGCGTAAACAAGCAGAAAACGTAGCAAATTATTTGAAAAAAGGTAGCTTAGCAGGCGTAGATGGACGTCTTCAAACTCGTAATTACGATGGACAAGATGGTAAACGTGTATATGTAACAGAAGTTCTTGCGGAAAGCGTACAATTTTTAGAGCCGCGTAATGGCGGTGGGGAGCAACGTGGTTCATTTAATCAGCAACCATCAGGAGCTGGTTTCGGTAACCAAAGCTCTAACCCATTTGGTCAATCTAGTAATTCAGGCAACCAAGGTAACCAAGGAAACTCTGGATTTACGAAGAATGACGATCCATTTTCAAATGTAGGTCAACCGATCGACATTTCCGACGACGATTTACCGTTCTAATACAGTAAATTTGTTAGTTTTAACTAAGAATGGAGGGAAATAGACATGGCAGGACGCAAAGGTGGACGTGCGAAACGTCGTAAGGTGTGTTTCTTCACAGCTAACGGCATCACTCGCATTGACTATAAAGATGTTGATTTATTAAAACGTTTCGTTTCTGAGCGTGGTAAAATTTTACCTCGTCGTGTAACAGGAACAAGCGCGAAATACCAACGCAAACTTACAGTTGCAATTAAACGTGCTCGTCAAATGGCACTTTTACCATATGTTGGTGAATAATAGCGTATGAAATGCACAGTAGAGTCGGACTCTACTGTGCATTTTGCTATGCTTTTCTTTTTTTGAAAGAGAGGTTAGAGGATGAAAAATACGAAATTTATTACTGAAGGTGCAGCGTTGTTAGCGATATATACAATATTGTTGCTTATATCTATGTATGTTCCGATTTTAGGTACGGTTGTAACGTTTGCGTTGCCATTGCCATTTATATTGCTAACGATAAGATATAAATTATCTAATGCCTTTGTAATTTTTACAGCGGCGCTTTTTATTACTGTTATTGTTAGTCAGCCGATGAACCTAGTGAAGATAACTATGTTTGGATTGATAGGTATCGTTTTAGGATATATGTATAAAAAACGAAAAAAGCCGGTAGAAATTTTGATGGCGGGGACGGTTGCATACTTAATTGGTATTATGCTCATTTATGTTGTGAGTATAAAGTTTTTTAACATAGATTTAATGAAGCAAATGCAAAATATGTTTAATGAAAGTATGGCGCAAAGTGAAAAGATAGTTAGTGCTGCTGGTATGCCGGTTAGTAAAGAGCAAAAAGAGTTATTTGCACAAATGAATGATATATTACAAACGTTATTTCCAAGTATACTTGTGCTCGTTTCTGCATGTTTTTCTTGGATCACAGTAATATTGTCGGGCAGTGTTTTGAGAAAGTTAAAACACGATGTTATACCTTGGCCTAAATTTAAAGATATACAATTACCAAAGAGTATTGTTTGGTATTACGTTATATTTATTTTGCTATCAACTTTTATAAAAGTAGAACCGACATCATATTTACATATGGTATTTTCTAACCTATATGTCATATTTGCTTTACTACTCGTACTGCAAGGTCTGACATTTATCGCTTTTTTAGCGCATAGCAAAGGGTTTACGAAAGGGGTTCCTATTATTAGTTTTATTGTCTGCATGTTTATTCCGATGCTGTTTCCTCTTGTGACAATCTTAGGTATAATTGATTTAGGGATTTCATTGCGTTCTAAAATAGGAGGATGAAGTAATATTCCTTATACTATTTTAATCTGTTTAACTAACTGGAAGGTGAGTTAGTTTTACTTTATAGGAGTTGTATACATGCCTGAATTTTATAAGAAACAGTGGTTTTTATATCCTGTTTATGTATTGGCATTTTTCGTGTTTGTGCTCATTTCAATCCTCTGTTATTTTCATTTAATGATGGGGATAGCCGCCTTTTTTATTTTTTGTATCGTCCTTTTTGTTGTTGTACGATTTGAACTTACCTTTCAAAAGAATTTCGAAAAGCATACGACAGATATGATTACAAGGGTAAAGAAAGTGAGTAATGAGGCATTTAACCAAATGCCTATTGGTATTTTGTTATACAATAAGGATTATGGGATTGATTGGGCGAATCCTTATTTATCTTCATGTCTGGGACAGCATGCATTAGCTGGATGGCACCTTTATGATGTATCAGAAACGTTACTTCTTTTTATTAAAGGAGAAACTTCCGATGATATAGTTTCTTTAAATAATCGAAAGTTTCGTGTTTTTGTAAGGAAAGAAGAAAAGTTAATTTATTTCTTTGATGTAACGGAACAAACAGAGATTGAAAAGATGTATGAGGATCAACGTACTGTTTTGGCGGTTATTTATTTAGATAATTATGATGAAGTTACACAAGGTTTAGATGATCAATTACGTACGAATATAACAAGTCTTGTAACATCACGACTAAATGAATGGGCCGTTAAGTATGGGGCATATTTAAAACGTGCATCTTCAGAAAGATTCTTCGTTGTACTAAATGAAAGTATTTTAGCGCAGATGGAGAAAGGGAAATTTAGCATTTTAGATCAGGTGCGTGAAGAAACATCCAAAAGGAATATACCACTCACCTTAAGTGTAGGTGTTGGATCAGGTGATTTACCTTTATCAGAGCTTGGGGCGATGGCTCAGTCCGGTTTAGACCTTGCGCTTGGCCGTGGTGGAGATCAAGTAGCTATTAAACAAGCAACGGGTAAAGTTAAGTTTTATGGTGGTAAGACAAATCCAGTTGAAAAACGTACTCGTGTACGTGCTAGAGTTATTTCGCATGCATTAAAGGATTTAGTATTAGAAAGTAGTAATGTCATTATAATGGGGCACAGGGCTCCTGATATGGACGCAATTGGTGCTGCGATTGGTATTTTAAAGGTAGCGCAATTAAATGAGCGCAAAGGATATATTGTGCTAGATGAAAATGATTCTGACAAGGGAATTAAGCGTTTGATGGATAAAGTGAAACAAAACGAAGAGTTATGGTCTCACTTTATTACACCAGGACAAGCGATGGAATTTGCAAATGAGGATTCTTTACTTGTTGTTGTTGATACGCATAAACCTTCAATGGTGATGGAGGAAAAGCTGTTACACAAAATTGAAAATGTAGTTGTTATTGACCATCATCGCCGAGGAGAGGATTTTATTGAGGATCCATTGCTTGTTTACATGGAGCCATATGCTTCTTCCACGGCAGAACTTGTTACAGAATTACTTGAATATCAACCGAAAAATTTAAAAATGACAATGTTAGAAGCAACGGCATTGTTAGCAGGTATTATCGTTGATACGAAAAGCTTTACATTCCGTACGGGTGCTCGTACGTTTGATGCCGCTTCTTATTTACGCTCACATGGTGCAGATACTGTACTTGTACAAGAGCTTCTAAAAGAAGATATGGATCAGTATTTACGGGTTGCAAAAGCTATTAAAAATGCGTACATTTATACAAATGGAATTGCGATTGCAAAAGTTGATAGTGATGATTACTACGATCAAGTGCTTATTGCGCAATCAGCGGACACATTATTAACAATGACAGGAATTATTGCTTCATTTGTTATTGCGAAACGTGGCGAGAATTTCATTGGAATTAGCGGCAGGTCTTTAGGTGAAGTGAATGTGCAGCTAATTATGGAAAACTTAGGCGGTGGCGGGCATTTAACGAATGCGGCCACACAAATGAAAAATGTTACAGTAGATGAAGCTGAGGAGAAGCTTCGATTTGTTATTGATGACTATTTACAGGGAGGCACACAATCATGAAAGTAATTTTTCTAAAAGACGTAAAAGGTAAAGGGAAAAAAGGAGAAATAAAAAACGTACCAGATGGCTATGCAAATAACTTCTTACTAAAACAAGGATTAGCTGCTGAAGCGACAAATAGCAGTATGAAAACTTTAGAAGCTCAAAAACGCAAAGAAGAAAAAGATGCAGCAGCAGAGCTTGAAAGTGCAAAACAATTAAAAGAAACATTAGAGAAACTAACTGTAGAATTAAAGGCTAAATCTGGTGAAGGTGGCCGTCTATTCGGTTCAATCACAAGTAAACAAATCGTAGATGCAATGCAAAAATCACACAAGATTAAACTTGATAAGCGTAAATTTGAAATGGATGATGCAATTCGCGCATTAGGCTATACAAACGTTACTGTGAAATTGCACCCGCAAGTAACAGCGACAGTAAAAGTTCATGTTAGTGAACAATAAAAATAAATTAAGCAAGGAGGATTGCGTATGAGTGATGTACTTGCTGATCGTACCCCTCCGCATAATATAGAGGCCGAGCAGGCGGTTTTAGGAGCTATATTAATTGATCAAGATGCATTAACGGCAGCATCAGAGTTATTAGTACCTGACTCATTCTATCGAACGAAACATCAAAAGATTTTTGAAGTCATGCTTGGGTTATCTGATAAAGGAGAGCCGATTGACTTAGTAATAATGACATCAGCGATGGCTGATCAAGGATTACTAGAAGAAGTTGGTGGGGTTTCTTACTTAGCGGAATTAGCAGAAGTTGTTCCAACTGCCGCTAACGTAGAGTATTATGCACGAATCATCGCTGAAAAGGCACTGTTACGTCGCTTGATTCGAACGGCGACTCATATCGTGTCTGATGGGTATGAGAGAGAAGATGATGTGGATGGCCTTTTAAATGAGGCTGAGAAAAAGATATTAGAAGTATCTCATCAAACGAATGCTAAAGCATTCCAAAATATTAAAGACGTTCTTGTAGATGCTTACGATAAAATCGAACTTTTGCATAATCAAAAAGGTGAAGTTACTGGGATACCAACTGGATTTACTGAATTAGATAAGATGACGGCAGGGTTCCAGCGAAATGATTTAATTATCGTAGCGGCACGTCCATCAGTAGGGAAAACCGCATTTTCATTAAATATCGCACAAAACGTAGCGACGAAAACGGATGAAAATGTAGCGATTTTCAGTCTAGAGATGGGCTCTGATCAGCTTGTTATGCGTATGCTTTGTGCAGAAGGAAATATTGATGCACAAAGACTTCGTACCGGTTCATTAACTTCTGATGATTGGGCGAAATTAACGATGGCGATGGGTAGCCTTTCTAATGCTGGTATCTATATTGATGATACACCAGGGATTAAAGTAAATGAGATTCGAGCAAAGTGTCGTAGATTAAAGCAAGAACAAGGTCTTGGGATGGTTTTGATTGACTACTTACAGCTTATTCAAGGAAGTGGGAAATCAGGAGAAAACCGTCAGCAGGAAGTATCTGAAATTTCTCGTACACTAAAAGGGATTGCGCGTGAATTACAAGTGCCTGTTATTGCCTTGTCACAGTTATCTCGTGGTGTAGAATCTCGTCAAGATAAACGTCCGATGATGTCTGATATTCGTGAATCGGGGAGTATCGAGCAGGATGCTGATATTGTAGCCTTCTTATATCGTGAAGATTACTATGACCGAGAAACGGAAAATAAAAACACGATTGAAATTATTATTGCAAAGCAGCGTAACGGTCCTGTAGGTTCAGTAGAGCTGGCATTCGTTAAAGAGTTCAATAAGTTCGTTAACTTAGAACGCCGCTTCGAGGATGGACATGCACCGCCTGCATAAAGATAGTATAAAAAAGAAACGCATTTCTTATAATAAGATGTGTTTCTTTTTTTTTATAGGAAAGATAAGGCTTTCATAATGTAAAAATATAATTCTTACGAACGAAAATGTTTTTTAATAAAAAAATGTTCGCTTTTTGGTTGACTTCTTTTTCGGTTTTGGTACAATTATATTGTTTGAATAGATCGTTTGAAAATTGCGGAGGTGCTTTAATAATGTCTTCAGTAGTAGTTGTAGGAACACAATGGGGCGACGAAGGAAAAGGTAAAATTACTGACTTTCTTTCTGAGCATGCGGAAGTAGTTGCAAGATATCAAGGTGGAAATAACGCGGGACATACAATTGTTTTCGGCGGAGTTAAATATAAATTACACTTAATTCCATCTGGTATTTTTTATAAAGAGAAAATTTGTGTAATCGGAAACGGCTTAGTAGTAGATCCGAAAGCATTACTTGAAGAGTTAAAATACTTACACGATCGTGGTGTAAGTACTGATAATTTACGCGTAAGTAACCGTGCGCACGTTATTTTACCTTATCACTTAAAACAAGATGAGTTAGAAGAAGCAAGTAAAGGTGATGACAAAATCGGTACAACGAAAAAAGGTATCGGTCCTGCATATATGGATAAAGCTGCTCGTATTGGTATTCGTATGGCTGATCTTTTAGACCGTGAAGCATTTAAAGAGAAGCTTGAGCGCAATTTAGCACAAAAAAATCGTTTGTTTGAAAAAATGTACGATACAGAAGGTTTCAGTGTAGAAGAAATCTTTGAAGAATACTTCGAGTACGGCCAACAAATCGCACAATATGTATGTGATACGTCTGTTGTATTAAATGATGCATTAGATAACAATCACCGTGTATTATTTGAAGGTGCACAAGGTGTTATGCTTGATATTGACCACGGTACGTATCCATTCGTTACATCTTCTAACCCAATTGCTGGTGGTGTAACAGTTGGAACTGGAGTTGGTCCAGCGAAAGTTACGCGCGTTGTAGGTGTATGTAAAGCATATACAAGCCGCGTAGGTGATGGTCCATTCCCTACTGAGCTTAATGATGAAATTGGTCACCAAATTCGTGAAGTTGGTCGTGAGTATGGAACAACAACTGGTCGTCCACGCCGCGTAGGTTGGTTCGATAGTGTTGTTGTAAGACATGCACGTCGTGTTAGTGGTTTAACAGATCTATCATTAAATTCTATCGACGTTCTAACAGGTATTCCGACTCTTAAAATTTGTGTTGCTTACAAATGCGATGGCAAAGTTATCGATGAAGTTCCAGCAAACTTAAACATTTTAGCGAAATGTGAGCCTGTATACGAAGAGCTTCCAGGTTGGACAGAAGATATTACTGGTGTAAAATCATTAGATGAGCTTCCTGAAAATGCACGAAAATACGTAGAACGTGTTTCTGAGTTAACAGGAATTCAATTATCTATGTTCTCAGTTGGACCAGATCGTAACCAAACAAATATTGTTCGTAACGTATACGAAGCTTAATTGATATTTTCAAGAAAAAACTCATGTCCGCATGAGTTTTTTCTTATCTTTTATAAAAAAATAAAAAAAGTATTGCAAAAAGAAAAGGAAACATGTTATGATACATCTTGTCGTCACGAAAATATGACGTTGGTGAGTATGAGCCATTAGCTCAGTTGGTAGAGCATCTGACTTTTAATCAGAGGGTCGAAGGTTCGAGTCCTTCATGGCTCACCATTTTATTTTTCGTGGCCCGTTGGTCAAGTGGTTAAGACACCGCCCTTTCACGGCGGTAACACGGGTTCGAATCCCGTACGGGTCATGTTTTTTTATGTTTATTTTTGGTCCCGTGGTGTAGTGGTTAACATGCCTGCCTGTCACGCAGGAGATCGCCGGTTCGACCCCGGTCGGGACCGCCACTTTTGTTTATACCACCATTAGTGGTTTTATATATAGTTTTGGCTCGGTAGCTCAGTCGGTAGAGCAGAGGACTGAAAATCCTCGTGTCGGCGGTTCGATTCCGTCCCGAGCCACTCTCAGGATATTAAGTGGGCCCACTTAATATCCTTTTTATTTGTGTAATTTTACAAAATTGAGTAGTTATTTTAAAATAGAATGAGGAGCCTCTAGCAGTTGAAGCTAGAGGTTTTTCTATAGATCGTATAGGATTCCGTGTAAAAGTGGATCATACATGAGTCTGTGAGAATAGAGGAGAAAGTACTTAAGCAAAAGATGCGGTCATATAGGGACATACTATGTAGACATCAATGTGTTTAGGGATATTGACCATATTTTTATAAGGAGGAAATAGACGATGATGGGAAAGAAAATTTTAGTAGTTGATGATGAAAAGCCGATTGCGGATATTTTGAAGTTCAATCTAGAAAAAGAAGGTTTTGAAATTGTAATGGCGCATGATGGTGATGAGGCGATTGAAAAAGCGAATGAAGAACAGCCAGATATGGTTTTATTAGATATTATGTTACCAGGTAAGGATGGCTTAGAGGTTTGCCGTGAAATACGTAAAAGCTCAGAAATGCCGATTATTATGCTTACGGCGAAGGATTCTGAAATTGATAAAGTATTAGGGCTTGAGCTTGGGGCAGATGATTATGTAACAAAGCCATTTAGTACGAGGGAATTGCTTGCTCGCGTGAAGGCTAACTTACGTCGCCATCAACAAGGCGGTGCTGCGGAAAAAGAAGAAAATACGGAAATGGTTATTGGACCAATTGTTATCAATCCAAATGCGTATAGCGTAACAAAACGTGAGGAAAATATTGAACTTACACATCGTGAATTTGAGTTACTACATTATTTAGCAAAACATTTAGGACAAGTTATGACACGCGAACATTTATTACAAACAGTTTGGGGTTATGACTATTTCGGGGATGTACGTACAGTGGATGTAACAGTGCGTCGTTTACGTGAAAAAATTGAAGATAATCCAAGTCATCCTACTTTAATTGTTACTAGACGTGGGGTAGGGTATTACTTGCGTGACCCAGAGCAGGAATAGTATATGAAGAAAGTCGGTTTTTTTCAATCTATTCATTTAAAATTTGTACTCATATATATGCTATTAATATTGATAGCTATGCAAGTTATTGGGGTATATTTCGTAAGAGAGCTAGAAAAGAGTCTTGTACAAGGTTTTAAAGATTCGTTAACGCAGCAAACGAACTTATTATCGTATAACTTGAAACAAGAGTTTAATAAAAGTTATACAAAAGCAGAGACAGAGTCAACAGATGAAACGATTAAAACTTCAATTCGAAAATTTGCCTCTGATCGAAAGAAAGATATCCAAGAGGTAAGTGTATTTGATTCGAATAGAAAGCTGCTTGCTATTTCAGATGAGTCAAAGCAAAACAAGGTAAATAGAACATCAACTGATATAGCTGTTCAGCGGGTGTTGGTACAAAAAAAGCCAGAAGTGAAAATTGAGAAGGATGGTCGTACAGGTCATCGTGTACAAGTTATGCTTACTCCTATTCTAGCTGATAACGGCAAAGATGCACTTGGTGTTATTTACATTGTTGCATCTATGGAAGATGTTTATAAACAGATGAAGGATATTAATCAAATCTTTGCAACCGGAACCGTTATTGCATTACTCGTAACAGCTGTACTTGGAATTTTGTTAGCTCAAACAATTACGAGACCAATCTCAGATATGCGAAGACAAGCAATTGAAATGGCAAAAGGGAACTATTCAAGAAAAGTAAAGGTGCATAGCCATGATGAAATTGGGCAATTAGCACTATCTTTCAATAATTTATCAAAAAAATTACAACAAGCTCGTTCTTCAACGGAAAGTGAAAGACGTAAATTATCATCCGTTTTATCACATATGACAGATGGGGTAATTGCTACTGACCGAAAAGGGGACATTATTTTATTAAATGATCCTGCAGAAAAGATGCTAAATGTTTCGCGTGAAACCGCGCTCGATCAATCTGTTTTAGAAGTATTAGGGATACAAGAAGAATTTACGCTCGATCATTTATACGAAGAGCCTGATTCTGTTTTATTAGATTTTAGTACGAGAAATGAGCCATATATTTTACGCGCAAGTTTCTCTGTTATTCAAAAAGAGACAGGGAAAGCGAATGGTTTAATTGCCGTATTATATGATGTAACTGAGCAGGAGCGTATAGAAAGGGAACGCCGTGAGTTTGTGGCAAACGTTTCTCATGAATTAAGAACGCCATTAACAACAATGCGCAGTTACTTAGAAGCACTTACGGACGGTGCGTGGCAAGATCCGAATATTGCACCGCAATTTTTAACAGTTACACAAGAAGAAACAGAAAGAATGATTAGACTTGTAAATGCGTTATTGCAACTATCTAAACTTGATAGTACAGAACATCGTTTAATGAAAGAATGGGTCGACTTTACTGACTTCTTTAATAACATTATTGATCGTTTTGAAATGTCTAAAGAGCAAAATGTAAGTTTCAAACGATCTTTCTCTAAAAAATCTCGATTTATTGATATGGATACGGATAAAATTACGCAAGTATTGTATAACATTATTTCGAATGCATTAAAGTATTCACCAGAGGGTGGAACAGTAACATATCGCTTACGTGATCGCGGGGAATTATTAGAGATTAGTGTAAGTGATCAAGGAATGGGTATTCCGAAAGAAAACGTCGATAAAATCTTTGAACGTTTTTATCGCGTAGATAAAGCACGTTCAAGACAAATGGGTGGTACAGGACTTGGGTTAGCAATTGCGAAAGAAATGATTGAGGCACATGGTGGCTCGATTTGGGCGAAGAGTGAGGAAGGAAAAGGGACAACGATTTATTTCACTTTGCCAATGGCAGCGGATGAAGAGGACGATTGGGAATGAGTATGGAAAATGTTAAAACAATAGTTTTAATTAATTTAGTTGTAATTAGCCTATTTCTTACTTTTAACTTATGGACGTATGTGCCAGATTCCACGTCTATGCAAAACGCAAAATTTGTGCAGGGGAATGAAGGAATTACTCAAACTAAAATCGCTGATGTTGTCCGCCCTACTTCTATCATCGTGCATAAAGATAAAAATCATTACGGGAGCAAAAGAGAGGGAGATATAGAATCAATCTATAAACCTTTGGAGGCAGGGGAATTACATGGTTTCAAAGAGATATCGATTGCTAAGGCTGACTTCCTTTCTTATGTGCATGGTGAAGGGAAAATTGAACTTATTTTCCCTACCAACATCCCATTTGATGCAGTTAAATCTATGTTTAGTATGAAAGAAAAAAGTATAGATAAGCCGAAACACTTTAATCGAATTATTCTCGATCCTTCTAGAAGTAGGGACCAGGAAATTAAAATTAGTTTCGTTTCTGATGGTGATAACTCTAGAATATATGAAGCAAAATTAAGTGGTGTGTATTTAAAAGATATTGTAAATGCACAAAATCAATTTATAGTATCAGCGAAACCTTATTTTGACTATCAAATTAATGATATGAAAAAGCTATTTTTACCAGATGGAACGACAGAATTAAGTAATATAACATATATTTCATCTAATTTAGCAGTTGATACATTTAAGAATGCTCTTTTTAGTGACCCACGTTATTTAAGCCCGATTATCGAGCAATCGAAAGAAATATTTACAGATGGTATTAGGTCCATGGAGATTGAAAACAATCAGCATATGCTAAAGTATAAAAATTCTTCTGTTTCAAGTGAGAAAACGACAGATAATTTAATGCTTTTACAAAAAAGCTTTGATTTTGTAAATGGTCACAGTGGAAGCCTGGATTCATATCGTTTGGACTATATGAATAAAGGGCAGACGGTATTCCGTTTACATGAAGATGGATATTCCGTATTCAATACAGATGGATTAGCTGAATTGAGGCAAGTATGGGGATCAGAAGAGGTAATGGAATATGAAAGACCATTGTTGTCTTTAAATACGAAAGGTATAGAACAGAAGGTTACTCTTCCATCAGGGCATGTTGTGATAGCATCCTTAGAAAATAATGCCGCTGTAGATAAACGATTCATTAAAGACATTGGTATTGGATACAAATTATCACTAGATGGGCAAGTAGCTCGACTACAGCCAATTTGGTATGTAAAGTTTGTTGAAGATGAAGCTGGCAAACAAAAAATATATGAGTGGAGTGAGGGAGGACTAAATGGATTGGGATCGGATTAAAACCATATTTATTGTGACCTTTTTTGTTTTGGACCTCTTTCTCATTTTTCAATTCATTCAAAAGCAAGATAGTAATCAATTGGAGCTTATTGCAGAAACAAAGATAGATCAAGAATTAAAAGCAAACAAAATTACTATGGGTAATTTCCCTAAAGAACCGAAAAAAGAGTCATTTATTAGAGCAGAAAACAAGGCATTTAAAGAAGAAGATGTACAGTCTTTAAAAAATCAAACAGCGCATATACAAAATATGTACAAGATAGAAAGTAAGCTAAAAGAGCCCTTTTTAAATACAAAATCATTATCCAAAGATAAGTATAATGATTTTTTGAAGAACTATGTATTGGATGGACAAAAGTATGAGTTTGGGGCGATGAAAGACTCTAAAATTTACTTCTTCCAAAAATATAAAGATAAGCCTATTTTCTATAACGAACAGGCAATGATTGTCGTGGAATTAAATGAAAAAAATGAACTTGTGTCTTACACGCAGACGATGCTAACTGATTTAAAAGAAATGGGCGAAAGTGAAAAAACGAAACAGCAAGAAATTATTACGGCCCAAACGGCTTTAGAAAACCTGTATTTAAAAAATAAAGTTCATGGGAATACACATGTAAAAGAAGCACAAATTGGTTATGCCACCCTTACCGCGTCTACTTCTAATAACCAAGTACTCGCTCCAACCTGGAATTTAAAAACGGAGCAGAAGCAGGACTTCTTTGTAAATGCAATTGAAGGACAAGTTATGGAATTAGGTGAAAGGGAAAATCAAGTGGTTGATGAACATACTGGAGTGAGAAAGAATGGGGTTGCATTTTAGCGTACTTGCAAGTGGAAGTACAGGGAATATGCTATATGTAGGAACGGATGAAAAAAAATTACTCGTCGATGCAGGTTTAAGTGGTAAAGCAACAGAGGCTTTATTTAAACAGGCAGAACTAAATATAAATGATGTATCAGGTATTCTTGTAACGCATGAACATAGTGATCATATTAAAGGATTAGGTGTATTGGCACGTAAATATGATTTACCTGTTTATGCAAATGAGAAAACATGGAATGCAATGGAACACTTAATAGGAAATATCCCAACTGAGCAAAAGTTCATTTTCTCAGTTGGGGATGTGAAAACATTCGGTGATATTGAGGTCGAGTCATTTGGGGTTTCTCATGATGCGGCAGAGCCGATGTTCTATGCCTTTCATAACAATAATAGAAAGTTAGCCCTTATTACAGATACGGGATACGTAAGTGACCGTATGAAAGGTGTGATTAAGGGGGCGAATGCTTTCGTGTTTGAAAGTAATCATGACGTGGAAATGCTTCGTATGGGGCGTTATCCATGGAGTATTAAGCGACGTATTTTAAGTGATGTAGGGCACGTTTGTAATGAAGATGCTGCATTAGCGATGGCGGATGTAATTACAGATGAGACAAAACATATTTATTTAGCCCATTTAAGTTTAGATAACAACATGAAAGAACTAGCGCGTATGTCAGTATCACAAGTATTAGAGGAAAAAGGATTTGGAGTGGGAGAAGCCTTCGAAATTCATGATACAGATCCAAAAATGCCTACAAAAATTCAATACGTATAATTCTTCATTTTAGTAAACAATAAAGGTGAATATAGTTGTTTTCAGGAAGATGGGTGAACAAATATGTCCTTTATTGATGAAGAAAATTATCGTATGAAACGTGCAAAGAAAAAGAAGCATAAAGGTATTGTTATTTCTAGCATAGCAGGAACAATTGTAGGAGCTTCGTTATTTGCATTTGGAGCTCCTTTATTTTCAAATGATGGGGGCGCGCTTCCGCAAGCTGAAGCAAGTGGAAGTAATATGGCCGAAGCTCAAGGAATTAAACAGATTAGCTTTGTGGATGCTGTTGATCGTGCATCTGAAGCCGTTGTTGGCGTTATTAATATCCAACGAGATAATTTTTCAGAGGCAGATTCAGAAGCTGGCACAGGATCGGGTGTCATTTATAAAAAGACAGATGGCCAAGCTTATATTGTAACGAATAATCATGTTGTTGCTGGAGCAAATCGTATTGAAGTAAGTTTAAGTGACGGTAAGAAGGTTCCAGGAAAAGTATTAGGAACCGATGTAGTCACAGATTTGGCTGTACTAGAAATCGATGCAAAGCATGTGAAAAAGGTAATTGAAATTGGCGATTCTAACACTGTTCGTAGAGGAGAACCAGTCATTGCGATTGGAAATCCGCTCGGGCTGCAATTTTCTGGGACTGTCACACAAGGCATTATTTCGGCTAATGAACGTATCGTCCCTGTAGATTTAGATCAAGACGGACATTATGATTGGCAAGTAGAAGTATTGCAAACAGACGCAGCAATTAATCCAGGTAATAGTGGTGGTGCACTTGTAAATGCGGCAGGTCAATTAATTGGTATTAACTCAATGAAAATTGCAGCAAAAGAAGTAGAAGGAATTGGACTAGCTATTCCTGTTACTAGAGCTGTTCCGATTATGAATGAGCTGGAGAAGTACGGAAAAGTAAGGAGACCGTATGTTGGAATTGAACTTAGATCATTAAATGAAATTCCAAATTATTATTGGTCAAAAACATTGCATTTACCAGGCAATGTAACAGAGGGAGTTTGTATTTTAGATGTGAAAAGTCCTTCGCCAGGTGCAGATGCTGGTTTAAGAGAACACGATGTAATTGTAGCAGTAGATGGAAAACCGGTTCGCGATATTATCGGATTCCGTACGGCCTTATATGATAAAAAAATTAATGATAAAATGACTCTTACGTTTTATCGTGGTACAAAACGAGCAACAACAACCGTTAAACTAGGCATTCAAAAGTATTAAAAACAGGAGGGCCTACCTCCTGTTTTCTATTGTAGAAAAGTGAGGTGAAGAATATGAATTTACCTTGTTGTTTAGAACATGTTGAATTAGCTTTAGATATCATTGTGGATGAGTGTGAAGTTGCACCGGTTATTAACAATGTGGATAACTCAGAAAAAGAGAAAAAAGCATGTGAATTTTGTCAAAATGAGGCGACATATGTTGTATCGAACACAGATTCTCACACAATATGTGGGTAACAATTGTGGATATGTGGATAAGTTATGTGGATAACATGTTTGTAAGGTGGGGAATAAGTGTGAATATCTCTATTATTTCAATTGGGAAATTAAAAGAAAAATATTTAAAACAAGGTATAGCAGAATACTTAAAAAGATTATCTGCATACGCAAAAGTAGAAGTAATTGAATTACCAGATGAAAAGGCACCAGAAAATTTAAGTGAAGCAGAAATGTTAATTGTAAAAGAAAAAGAAGGTATACGTATACTGGATAAAATTTCTGATGATACGCACGTAATTACGTTAGCGATAGAAGGAAAACAAAAGTCATCAGAAGAATTTGCAGTAAGTTTAGATCGTCTTGCTACATATGGAAAGAGTAAAATTGCGTTTGTAATTGGTGGATCACTTGGACTAAGTTCAGAAGTAATGAAGCGTTCAAACGAGTCACTTTCCTTTTCAAAGATGACGTTACCACATCAATTAATGCGATTAGTGTTGCTTGAGCAAGTGTATAGAGCATTTCGTATTAATCGTGGGGAACCGTATCACAAGTGATAGTAAAGCGGAAGTTTGAGTTAGAAATTGTAGAAGGATATTTTTAAGAGTTATGAAAACAAGCTTAACATATTTAGTTAGGCTTGTTTTTTTGTATAATATATTAATAATTTCTAATATAATTATGCATAAGAAGAAATTAATCACTTAAAGTAATGCATAATTTGATGGGGGAGTTAGTATGGAGAGGATTAAATTTTATTCTGAGTATGATATGACATATAGAATGAGTCTGACGAAAATTGTTGAGCTTATTAGTAATTTTGACGCTAGTTCCAATGAAGAAAATATAAATATAATTCTTGAATACCATAATATAATCAAGTTTTATGGGATTGAGAATTTTAAGAGTATAATGATAGCTGAAACTGAAGGAAAAATAAATGATGTAATAAAAGTATTAAGAAGTAAAATTGGTAAATTTATAAATAATTACAAATCAGGTGGATTTTTAAAACTATATGAGGATATTGATATAGAATATATTGATGATTTTTTTGAACTGATTGAAATGTATAGTATTTATAATCATATAAGTGAAGATGATTTTAAAGAGTTTTTACACGGTGATGACATTCATTACTCTATGATTTTGCAATTTAAGAAAATAGTAAATAAATTTGGGGAAACTTTACGTATAAATATGTTACAAGACAAAAATGGAGCTAAAATATTGCTTCGTAAATATATTGATAATGAGGGCGGTGGAGAAAGAAGTATTTATCTTCCTCCGACCTTAACAGAGGAAGATAAAGAGAAAATACTAGTTAATTATATTGAATCTGATTCACCACATATCAATCGTTTGGAGCTGATTGTTAATTTCCCCTCGAAGAGTGAGTTGAAAGTTAAGGATAGGATAAAAGTAAAAGCAAAAAGAAGATATGAAAAAGAGAAGGAAAAAATATTTGAAGGTACCAATGTAGTTAAAACTAAAATGGGGGTAGCTGTAAAATATCCTATAAATCAAGAAGAAGCTGTAATATATAGAACAAATAATATGTTAAAAGAATGCAGTGTGAGCCGAAGGTGGATTGAAGAAAATTTAGATTTTAGTACATTGTGGAATAACTTCATTTATATTTTTAATTTCTTCGATGAACAAATGAGATTAAGTCTAGTGAGTAAATCAAGTGAAATAACAACTTTCGAGAGGATTATTCGTAATAGCTCAAAGCACTTGTATAAAAAATCCTCTAAATTTATTCAGAAGGACATGATGTCAACAGCTCAAATAACGAGTTATATACAAGAGTTAAAATCTTATCAAATAAGACTTGAAGAAATGATTGAATGGTTTTTTAAAGATTATTTATCTAAAGAGTTTGGTATTAATAGCTTTATTGTGAAGATGCCGACGAGTGTTTCCACTGATCTCGAAAAGTGTAGGGCAATTTTACCGGAAATTGATCGTATTTTAAAGCAATATGAGTTGTATTTGGAGGAAGGAGAAATTGATGAAGAGTTATTGCAAATTTCCTCATCCCATATGTTCTTTAAGGATTGTGAAAGTTGTAATAATAGGAAATATGTATATCCTACCGAGGAAGTATTTAATACAGTTGTATTTTTGCTATTCTCTAGCCAAAGTTCCATTTTTTATATTCCTAAATTACATATTCAATATAAGAATTTTTATGAATTATTAAGATTTGAGAAAGTTAAATTAGAAGATTTCCGAGAATATCAAGTGGAACGTATCGATTGGCTTATTAAAAATAAGTATATAGATGAGGATAGAAATGGATATTTGAAGTTTGTAAATCATAATAAGGTTATTTTATTGGCTGATTTGTATTTCAATGAAGTAATAAGTTATTGGAATTATCCTTCGGAATTAAGGGATGAAATTGATATTCTTATTAATGAAGGAATGGTTGCCATTGATAATAAACTTTTTACTAAAAGTGAACAGGATTATTTCGATTATCATTTAAATAAATCAAAATTTAGTAATTCGTTAGATTTGCGTAATAGCTATATACATGGGACTCAAACTAATGATGATGAATTGCATAGGGTAAATTATTTGATATTCTTAAAATTAATTGTAATTATTATTATTAAAATTAATGATGATTTGTGCATTAGGGATTTTAGCGAATAAAGCTGTATTAACTTATAATTAGTTAGAGTTTAGATATATAAATGATAAAAATTAACACTTTAATTAGTTTAAAGAATCATATCACATCGCAAGTGATAGTAAGGCTGAACTTTGAATTAAGTATAGTTCGAAAAAATTAGTTAATGAATGTCAAAATCCACTATTCAAAATAGTGGATTTTATATTAATTGATTATTTTTAATTGTTTAGAAGAGAGCATCTAATTTGAATCCTTATTATCCCAGCTTATAGCTATTATTGAAACCCCAAGGGCTAGGAGTGTCATCATATCATTTATACGGCTTAAATCTGAATCTACATAGCCATATCTAACATTTAGATAAGTATAATAAGCAGGAATCATAAAAACTAGATAAGGGAAATATTTTTCAAGGAATTTAGTGATTATTAGAAAGATACTTACTTTTCCTAGATGTTCATCTTTCTTTTTTACTGCAAGATACATACTTTTAAAAAAATCATTTAACGAAATCATTAGTGCTAGAAGGGAGAAAGAAGATAGCAATATAGTAGGTATTCCCCATGTGTTTCTAATTATCCCGCTGATTATAAAAATTAGCCCAATTGAGAATAGGTATTTACGTCCCATCATAGTATGGTTCACTCCCAATATGTAAATAGAATAGATACTTTTAAAGTAATTTATATTATAGACGGTTATGGAATAAATTGCTATAATCTACTATACGGTTCAGCCACCTTAGGGTAGGAAGGAACCAAGAAACTTATGATGAATTTAATGTTTGGTATCATCGTAATAGCAATAGCAATAGAAATATATATAAATAAAGACTAAGTTTATGAATAATGGTAGTTTGCAGCTACTTCTTTCATACATATTATAACCAATTCAATTATATGATAAACTGTCTCATCTGGGGGAGTATTTCGGAAGCGGAATTGTCCAAACCGCGGATTATAAGTACTTGAATCTCTATAGGGGGTACCGAAATTTGAGCTGTGGATAGGCATTTTGACTTTTTTGAATTGGTTAATGGAAGGTACAACCCCAGGTACCTTCCTTTTTTTTGTATAAAAAAAGAAGGTGTCCCCCAAGACACCTTCTTAACTTATATAATGGTTAATTATATAAGTTTTTGCACTATGATTAGATTAGAGCTTTTCATAGCGCTACTAGAACTTAAATCAGATGTAAGTTTTTTTGATCTCAATTGTGAAAAATTTATAGGCATATTCTCACCCGCCTTTCTTTTAATACCATGATGTCCAGTCATGTTATTCAGAAAGGAATTTACTAAGTTACTTAGATGTTTAATGTTTGTAATTTAATAATAACAACATTATTTTAATTTTTCAACACGGATAGTTTATATAGGTATCTAAAGTATAAATTTTTACATAACAGTAATTTGATTTATTTAACTTTATCAAAATATTTGTATTTAAGAATGAAAAAGGCTGAATAATAGGGGAAATGTTTTTGTTAATGATCGTAAAAGAAGAAGGAGAAAATGTTACTATTAAATATTTATTAGAGCATGGAGCAGAAGAGTAATCATGGAAATTAAATAATGTATTAAAATTAACCACTTGTTGAGTCGAGTGGTTTTAGTTTTTTATAAATTCTATCCTTATTTTAATAAGTATATATAGTTCTCTCGATAACTTGTTGTAAGTGATGGTAGTAAAAATGAATTAACTATCAATTATATTAGGACGAAGTCCCTCTGCGTAGCAGAGAAGAGCTAACTTTGAAAGTAATTAAAGGGGATTTTAAGATAATGAAATTCAGTAAAGTAAGGTGTATATAGAAGCTTATTTATCACTAGGGAATATTTTGGGAATTCGCTTAATAAGGTTGTATTAGCTAAAAGATTAAAAGTTGTAAGCCACCTATTATCTAGGTGGATTGTTCACATTTTGTTCACAATTATAATATTTTTTTAAAAAATTTATTAACCTCTCGGATATTTTTTTATTTTCCTCCTTTGTTTAAGTGAAAGTTAAAAAGGAGGAATAGAATGGAGAGTTATAATTGTAAATTGATTGATTTGGGTAATTATGTAAAAGTAATTAAATATGAAAAATCAATACCTACTGCTCAAGTTAAGGCTACAAGTAGAAGTATTAGTGAGAAGCTATATTTAGATGTACAAGAGAAAAGTTTATCTAAAGTAAGAAAACTGAAAAATAGTGAAATAGATAAATTTATCCATATTATTATCTTGAACTTTAAGGTTAATGACATATTTATTACTTTAACCTATAAAAAGGAAGAAGTTACTGTAAATGAAGCGAGTAAGGATTTTGATAATTGGATTAAACGAATGCGTTGGCGATATGGTGATTTTAAATATATAGCTATACGTTCTTTTCAAAAACGTGGAACTATTCATTATCATATTTTGGTCGATATACCAAGATTACCTAAAGAGGATTTAAAAAATAAAACTTTCGAGAAGATATGGGGACATGGAGAGGTTTATATTAAACGAATTTATAAACTGGGAGTTGTATATTCTCATTCACCTTTATTAAAGTATTTGGTTGGCAATTTAAAGGAGTTTAAAGCTGATGAAAGAGCGTTTGGAAAAAGGTTATATATAAAGAGTAAAAATCTTATTGAGCCTATTGTAATTAAGGGTGACTACAATAAAATTGTAGAGCATCTAAAGAAAGATAAATCCGATTTGGAGCAGATTGATAAACGTAAATGTAGTGTTGAATTTATTGGGAGTATAGAAACCCAAATATATAAAAAAGGATAAAAATTAAAAGTAAAATTAGTTTTAAAATATATATTTTTTAAAATGTCGATAATCCCTCTAATAACGATACATTTAAGAAAATATTTTGGAATTTGGAAAGGTTTAAAAAGGTATTTTATAAAGTTACTAAAAAAATTGTCAATTTTTGTTGGAATTGCAATTAAGAAGTAATATGATTTTTGTTGTAAAAAATTAACAATTTATATTTTTTTAGATGAACGTTACGTTAATTTTAAATATCGTTACACTAGGGGGATTTTATATGAATGTTATTGGTTATGTCAGGGTATCAACCCAAGGGCAGGCGAAGGAAGGTTATAGTGCTTTATACCAACAAGATGAGATAAGAAAGTTTTGTAAGGAAAATAATTGGACTCTAATTGATATATACAGTGACCTTGGAATTAGTGGTGCGAAAGTAGATGAAGAAGCCATGGAAGTAGAAAGAGAAGGATTCCAAAATATGCTTTCGATGCTCCAAACCAAGAAAGTAGACCATGTAGTTGTGTTGAATACCAACCGCTTATGGCGTTCCGATATCGTAAAAGTATTGATACATCGTGAATTTAATAAACATCAGGTCGATGTGAAAAGTATCGAACAACCTAATTATAGTATCTATAAGAAAGATCCAAATGATTTTTTAATTAATGGATTAATGGAATTGTTGGATCAATATCAAAGATTAGAAATTGCACTTAAGCTAGGTCGTGGTCGCAATAGAAAAGCCCAAGAAGGTGGATATGCAGGAGGAAGGGCTGCCTTTGGTTATAAAGCTAGGAAAGGCCAAAAGTACATTGAGATTGACGATAAGAAGGCGGAAATTGTACAACGTGTATTTAACCTAAGAGAGATATATCCTAAGTGGTCATTAACTGATTTAGCCAATGAATTAAATAATGAGGGATTTACCACTGCAAAAGGAAAAAAATTTACGAAAGTACAAGTTAAGCGAATTCTTGATAGAAAATCTTTTTATCAGGGAACGTACAGCTATAGGAATATAAAGGTAAAGGGGAAACATGAGCCTATTATTTAGAAATTAATAAAATTTAAAAGGGTGAGAAGATTGGAAAAGGAAGAAATAGAATTTAACTATAGTCAGGAAGAATTAAGAAGTATGATAATTCCAAGTGTAGAAGAAACGAAGTGGAATCAATTAATAGAGATATTAGGCTCTGTAATAACTGAAAATTACAATAATAAGACCGTTAATTAATTGGAGGAAGAAATAGTGAATTATAATAATGATAAAGTTGCAATTTATATTAGAGTATCGACAGATGAGCAAGCGAAGGAAGGTTTCTCACTTCAAGCTCAAGAAGATCATTTAAGACAATATGCCAAAGCTAAAGGTTACGAAGTATATGATGTTTATAGTGACGAGGGTTATTCAGGGAAAGATTATAATCGTCCTGAAATACAACGTTTATTTAAAGACCTTTCTCAGGAGAAATTTAAAGGTATCTTGGTTAAGTCTGTTGATAGGGTATCTAGAAGAGTAAGCGATGTTACTAAATTAATAGACGATGTTCTTGTACCAAGAAATAGCTATATAGTAATAAGTGATGCGAATCTAGATAGTTCTACAACCGGGGGAATTGCTATTATTCATTTTTTAGCTACTTTTGCTCAACTTGAGCGTTCAATGATTGTACAGAGGGTAAAAGCTGGCATGTCTAAGCGAGCAGAGTTAGGGTATTGGAATGGCGGACATGTACTTGGATACGATATTAAAAATAAAGAGTTGAAAGTAAATGCTGAAGAAGCTGAAATTATACGTAAGGTATTTAATTTAAGGGCTGAAGGAAAGGGATACAAGAAAATAGCTGTTATTCTAAATCAACAAGGGTTTAAAACGAAGAGAGGACAGCTATTTAGTATATGTACGATTAAAACGATTGTAGAGAATCCATTATATATTGGATACTGTCGGTGGGGACGAAAGAAGAATAGGATTGAGGAAACAAGTAAAGAGAAAATAGATGAATATAACTTGGTAAAAGGGAAACATGAACCTATTATTTCTGAGGGCTTATGGAAAAAGGTTCAAGGAGTGAATTATGCTCATAAGGAGAGTATTTCTAAAAATCGTAACTTCAACGGGGAGTTTTTGTTATCTGGTATTTTAAGGTGTCCATCATGTGGGGCAGGAATGGTAATGCATAAAACTAAAAAGCGAGATGGTTCAGGATATCATTTATACTATATGTGTCAGACTTTCCATAGTAAGGGAAAGTTAGCTTGTAAAAGTAATCTTATTCGTAAGGAAGAGATTGAAGATAAGGTAATACAATGTGTTAATAAAATAATTTCAATGCCCTCAATTGTCGATAAGACGCTTGAACGTATTCAAGAAAAAAGAGAATGGGGAATGGAAAGAATAAAAAGTGATTTATTGTACATAAATGAAGAATTAAAAAGAAGGAGAAACCGTATAGTTAAACTTAATAAAGATTACTTTGATGAGAAAATTCGGGTAGAAACATATACGGAGTTATCCGACCCGTTACGGAAAGAGATAGATGAACTTGAAGCTGAAAAACATAAACTAGAAAAAAAAATAGAAAGCGCTGAAGTACCAATTACTAAAGAAATGGTTATAAGGGCGCTTGGAAATTTTACTGATTTATATAAACATGCTAATTATGAGCTGAAAAAATCTTTATTAAGAGCTATAATTAAGAAAATAGAGGTTCAATCCAATCGTACAGATATAAAGCAAATAACTTATTGGTTTGATTACGGTAATAATCCAGAGGACGCTTTACTAGTTAGTAAAGAGGGGAGAACCGTATCATAAGTAAAATTACTTTTTGTATATAAAAAGAGTAAAAAAGGCCATTGGACAAAAATCACCGATGGTCTTTTACACATTAATAGGTGGTATATAGATTTCCTAAAATAAGTATGTTTCTATTTCTAAAAAAGTGTGCTGTAATATGAAGAGGAAAAAGTATAAGTAGTCATAGAAGTGAGGAGTTAAAGGTGAAGAAGTTTAAGAAATTTTACTTGGAGATTACGAGTGTATGTAATCTTGCGTGTAGCTTTTGTCCGCCGACGGAAAGGCAGAAGCAATTCATTTCTGTGGAGGATTTTGCTAAAAGATTAGACCAAATTAAACCTCACACAGACTACATTTATTTGCACGTGAAGGGTGAGCCGTTGCTACATCCGAAAATAGATCAATTGTTAGATTTAAGCCATGAAAAAGGGTTTAAAGTTAATATTACAACGAACGGAACGTTAATTAATAAGAGAAGGCATAGACTGTTAAATAAACCTGCTCTAAGACAAATGAATTTTTCATTGCATAGTTTTGATGGACACCCAGGTTCACAGGATAAAGAGGGCTATGTAAGAAGTATACTTTCCTTCATTAGAGAAGCGACAAGTCAATCGGATTTAATTGTTTCACTACGTTTATGGAATTTAACGCAGGATAATAAAACAAATGCTGAAATCCAGAAAAATAGAGAGTTATTATCCATCATTGAAAATGAGTTTGATTTATCTTATCAAATTGAAGAGAAGCTTACACCAGGAAAAGGTATAAAAATTGCGGAACGTGTCTTCATTAATCAAGACTATGAATTCCAGTGGCCAGCATTGCACGAAGAAGAGGATGATGGAAAAGGATTCTGTCATGGTCTTCGAAATCAAGCTGGTATTTTAGCGAACGGAACGGTTATTCCTTGTTGTTTAGATGGTGAAGGGATTATTAACCTTGGGAATATTAATAATGATTCATTTTCTAACATTATAGAAGGTGAGAGAGCGACAAACATTGTCGATGGATTTTCGAACAGGGTTGCAGTCGAAGAACTATGTAGGAAATGTGGATACCGTAAAAGATTTGGAAAGTAAATATGAAATAAGCCCTCATAAAGCGAGGGCTTATTTTTTTATTCTTGATAAGAGCGCTCTAATTGATCGATTAAGGAACCGACGTAAGAAACAGCTTTACGGATTGCATCTGGTTTTGACATATCTACTCCGGCGTGTTTCATTAATTCAAGTGGTTTCATCGTACCACCAGCGCGAAGTACATCTAACCAACGATCAACGGCAGGTTGCCCTTCCTCTTTAATCATTTGAGCTACCGCAGTAGATGCAGTGAGGCCTGCGGAATAGGTGTAAGAGTATAAGCCCATATAATAATGAGGTTGACGCATCCAAGTTAAGCCAGCACCTTCATCAATTTCTACAGAATCACCCCAGAATGTCGAAAGTACATTTGTTTTTATTTCAGTTAAAGTTGTGGCTGTAAGTGCTTCTCCTTCTTCTGCTAGAGTGTACACTCTTCTTTGGTATTCTCCCTCAAGTAAGTGAGTAACAAAGTTATGATAATATGTGCCGAGTAGTTGCAGAATCACCCATCTGTGCATTCTCTTATCGTCAGTAGTCGCTAATAAATGCTGGGCTAATAATAATTCATTCATTGTAGAGGGTGCTTCAACAAAGTACATGGATGGACGTACATTCATAATACGCTGGTTTTTATTTGCTAAATAAAAATGACCAGCATGCCCAAATTCATGGGCTAATGTGAAGCATCCACGCATCGTATTTTGCCATGTAATTAAAATGTATGGATGAGAACCATATGGGCTTGAACAAAATGCTCCAGTTGATTTGCCTACGTTATCTGCAAGATCGACCCATCTTTCTTTGAATCCTTTTTCGATAATGGAACTATATTCATCGCCGAGTACTCGTAAAGAGTCTTGAATAAGTTTTCCAGCTTCTTCGTAAGTAATTGCCGGATTAAATTCGGGATCTAAAGGTGCATGTAAGTCGCAGAACAGCATTTGATCGAGTCCTAATACTCTCTTTTTTAAATCTGCAAAACGGCGCATATGAGGCGCTAATTCTTTATAAATAATATCAAGTTGATTGTTATACATTTCAAGTGGGACTTTTTGTGGTTCTAAAAGCATATGAGTAACAGATTCAAATTTGCGTAAACGAGAAAGTGTTACTTGTTTTTTTACTTCAGTCGCATATGTTGTTGCCACTGTATTTTTATATCGTTTCAAGGTGGAAACAAATGATGAGTATGCTTTTCTACGTATGTCTACGCTTGGAGAAAACTCATATTTGCTCTCAAATAATGCAAATGAGACAGGGAGTTCCTTTCCTTGTTCGTCTTGTATGGAGGTAAAATCCATATCGGCTAATTTAGTCATACCGTAAATTTTGTATGGAGAACTATGTACTTCACCAAGCGCAGCAAGAATTTCTTCTGTTTCGGGAGAGAGCGTGTGCGGCCTTTTTTGTAGTATGTCTAGTAATGATTTACGGAAAGGTTCAAGTTTTGTTTCTTCAGTTATATATTTTTCAATTGTGCCTTCATCGAATGAAAGGATTTCATTGTGAATAAAGGAAAGTGCAGTATGTACTTTCGTCCATAAAGCAGCAATTTTGGAAGAGTTCGCTTGAATAACTGGATTTGTACGATCAGCAGATTCTTTTAAATTTGCATAGGAGTATAGTTTTGTTAACTTCATTAAAAGCTCTTCTTCTAAAAGTAGGCAATGTAATAAGGTAGTGGGGCTAGTGTGTAATTGCCCTTTAAACGCATCAAGTTTTTTTATATCATTTGTTAATACACGTAATGCAGTTTCCCACTCTTTATCAGATTCGAATAAATCAGAGAGGTCCCATGTTAGTTCAGTAGGAACTTCTGCACGAATATGGCGTTTCTCAATTACATCTTTCATTTATTATATCCCCCTTATTATAAGTATCTAAAAACATGATACTAGAAAATTCAGTAAAATGAAAATATTTAACATTTTTATACATGAAAAGAAGGACAAGTATAAAAATACTTGTCCTTCGAGTTAAATTTTAAAATTAATATACTTTATCACCGTTGAAAATAGAGTTTTTCACGACTACATAATCTACAGTACGAATTGATTCTAATTTTGTTCCACCAGCGTAAGAGATAGAAGATTGAAGATCTTGTTCCATTTCGATTAAAGTGTCTTCTAAAGAACCTTTATGCTCAACGAACATTTTTTTACCTTCAACGTTTTTCTTCTCACCCTTTTGGAATTCAGAAGCTGAACCGAAGTACTCTTTATAAAGTTTGCCGTCTTTTTCGATTGTTTCCCCTGGAGACTCTTCGTGACCAGCAAATAGAGAACCGATCATAACCATAGTCGCCCCAAATCGAATAGATTTAGCTACGTCGCCGTGTGTACGAATACCACCGTCAGCGATAATTGGCTTACTTGCAGCTTTTGCACACCAGCGAAGTGCAGCTAGTTGCCAACCGCCAGTTCCAAAGCCTGTTTTAATTTTAGTAATACAAACTTTACCAGGTCCAATACCAACTTTTGTTGCGTCAGCACCAGCGTTTTCTAATTCTCTTACCGCTTCTGGAGTTCCAACGTTTCCAGCGATAACGAAGCTTTCTGGTAAATGCTTTTTAATATGTTGAATCATGTTGATCACAGCATTAGAATGTCCGTGTGCGATATCAATCGTGATGTATTCAGGTGTAAGTTGCTCAGCAGCTAATTGTTGTACGAATTCATACTCGTCCTCTTTTACACCAACGCTAATAGAAGCGATTAATCCACGTGATTGCATATCTCTAATGAATGAAATTCGTTCCTCTGGTTGGAAACGGTGCATGATATAGAAGTAATTATTTTCAGCTAAATAAGTTGCAATTCTTTCATCAATAATTGTTTGCATATTTGCAGGTACGACAGGTAATTTAAATTTATGTTTTCCTAAAGTGACAGTTGTATCACATTCAGAGCGGCTATTTACAATACATTTTGCAGGAATTAATTGAATATCTTCATAGTCGAATACGTTTTCCATCATTTACACCCCTAAAATACGAATATTTTATTCATTTCGTTTAAAAATGTTCGTCCAAAAGATAATTTACATTATTTTCACTCATAAGTCAAAGGTTTTCATGTTTATATTTGAAAATTAAAGTTTAGCTACGTATTTTGTAAGTTCATGTGATGAAAATGTGTTTAAACATAGTATTATTTGATGTAAAATTATGTTTGGAAAATAAAAGTTAAAGAGGGAATTTTAGGAGGGGTACTAATGAAGCGTCTAGTATATATGGATTGGTTACGAGTATTAGCGACAATCGCAGTTGTTACAATTCACGTTTCGGCTGGTTATGTTTCTGTTTTAGATGCAAATAATGCTTCACGCTGGATGGCTGGAAATCTATTTGAATCGATTTCACGTGCAAGTGTTCCGATTTTTGTAATGATTAGTGGAGCTTTATTGTTAAAGGGGACAAAGGATATTTCAGTCGGGGAATTTTTACAGAAGCGTGCAAGTAAAGTGATTATACCTTTTGTAGCTTGGAGCGCTATATTTTATGCATATGGGGCCTATGCAGGGTATTTTCCGGCATCTTTAAAGCAAGGGATAAAGCACTTTTTAACGGATACCATTGGGGGACATTTATGGTTCTTATACATGATTGTAGGGATATACTTAATTACACCTCTACTGAAAATCTTTGTGAAGAACGCTAAAAAAAGAGAGATAGAATACTTTTTAATTTTATGGCTATACGCGTCTGTTGTAGTCAATTTAGTTAAATATTATTATCCTATCAACTTTAATATTGAATTATTTTACGTTACAAATTATGTAGGGTATTTCTTACTTGGTTATTATCTATCTAATTTTGACATTTCGAAAAAATGGAGAAATATTTCTTACATTGGAGGATTCGTAGGATTTATTAGTACATTCTTTATTACGTATTACTATACAGTAAAAGCAAATGGGCAATTAGAGCAGTTTTGGTATGGATATTTTGCGCCAGGTGTCGTACTGATGGCGATTGGATTATTTATATTTTTTAAATATGCATTCCAAAAATCAGAACGAGAATTACCATTGTTATTCCGTTTTATAAATCAAGCAAGCCTTGGAATCTATATTCTTCACTTCTTCTTATTAAATAACTTGTTGTACATGGTTTTCCCTAAGGTAAATGAGCGTGTGCATGCAATATTGGCGATACCTATTAATGTAACGATTACAATTGTTCTTAGTATGGTAATTACGTTAGTATTGCAAAGAATACCAGTTGTGAAAAAACTAGTTCCGTAAAAAATGAATATGGTATAGATAGGGCAGACTTATTATTAAGGCTGCCCTTTACTATTTTAAAATTATACTTAGATAAATTTAGGTTTAAATGAATTAAAAACAGTGGATTAATATAGTATCTTACTATAGTCTAAAGTGAGGTATGAAGAACATAATAGGTTAAATATAAAATCAAATGAGGTTAATATATGAGTAAAAAAAGTTTTAGTAATTATGCATTAAGTAAAGAGATAAGACGAGCACTTACTGGTTTAGGATATGAGCATCCAACAGAAGTACAAGGGGAGGTTATCCCAGTTGCATTGCAAAAGAAGGATCTTGTTGTAAAGTCGCAAACGGGAAGTGGAAAAACGGCTTCGTTCGGTATACCACTTTGTGAAATGGTAGAGTGGGAAGAGAATAAACCACAAGCGTTAGTCTTAACACCAACGAGGGAACTTGCTGTTCAAGTGAAAGAAGATATTACGAATATAGGGCGATTCAAGAGAGTTAAAGCTGCTGCAATTTATGGCAAATCCCCATTTGCACGTCAAAAATTAGAGTTAAAGCAAAAGACGCATATAGTAGTAGGGACTCCAGGACGTGTATTGGATCATATTGAAAAAGGGACCCTTTCTTTAGAACGGTTAAAATATTTAGTGATTGATGAAGCAGATGAAATGCTAAACATGGGCTTTATCGATCAAGTAGAGGCAATTATTGATGAATTACCTACAAAAAGAATGACAATGCTATTTTCAGCAACCTTACCGGAAGATGTTGAAAGGTTATCCCGTACATATATGAATGCACCAACTCATATTGAAATTAAAGCGGCTGGGATTACAACAGATAAAATTGAACATACCCTTTTTGAAGTAAGGGAAGAAGAGAAACTTTCACTTCTTAAGGATGTAACCATGATTGAAAATCCAGACAGTTGCATTATTTTCTGTCGTACACAAGAAAACGTAGACCATGTATATAGACAGCTAAAACGAGTTAATTATCCTTGTGACAAAATACACGGTGGTATGGTACAGGAAGATCGTTTTGAAGTGATGGATGATTTTAGAAAAGGAAAGTTCCGTTATTTAGTAGCAACGGATGTAGCTGCGAGAGGAATTGATATTGATAATATTACACACGTTATTAATTATGATATTCCATTAGAGAAAGAAAGCTATGTACACCGTACAGGAAGAACAGGACGAGCTGGTAATAGCGGAAAAGCCATTACATTTATAACGCCTTATGAAGATCGATTTTTAGAGGAGATTGAGGCGTACATCGGTTTTGCAATTCCGAAGGCACACGCACCTTCAAAAGAAGAAGTTATAAAAAGGAAAGCTGCATTTGAAGAAAAAATACACGCTAAACCAATGATCAAGAAGGATAAGAATGCGGATATAAATAAAGGAATTATGAAATTGTACTTTAATGGCGGAAAGAAAAAGAAAATTAGAGCGGTGGATTTCGTCGGTACAATTGCTAAAATTCAAGGTGTTTCCGCTGAAGATATAGGCATTATTACAATACAAGATAATGTTTCTTATGTTGAAATATTAAACGGAAAAGGACCACTTGTTTTAAAGGTTATGAGAAATACAACGATAAAAGGTAAGCAATTGAAAGTTCATGAGGCAAATAAGTAAACAAAAAACTATCCACTTTAATAGGTGGATAGTTTTTTGTTTAAGATCCTTTTAAATCATCGACTAACTTCTCTGCCAAACGTCTATACATATTACTCATGTTCACTAAGGAGTTTAGTAATAGAAACTTTTCTAGTTTTGGATCTTCTAAGGAAGAAATCTCACTTACTTCTGAAACGCGATTATTTATATCTTGTTTAAAGCTTTCGACGTTGTTTTCGGTAAGAGTAAGATAATCTTTATAGAGTGTATTTAATTCGAATGAACCATCGCTTAATAAGGATTCGTTTATATGTTCTAAGGAACTTTTTATGTCATTAATGGAAAGAGCCCCTTTTAATTGATAAATTAAACTGATTAAAATCATATGCTCTTTTGAGTATTTTTTATTTTTGATTGGAATAAACAATTTACCTTTTGCATAATTGTTAATCATTGTTTTTGTTAATACCTTTTCATCATCGGTTCTTGTTGTATCCGTATAAGTGTTTTCAAATAGTTGGACAACCTGGTCTACATACAAATCGACATTTGGAATGTCTTCCAGTGTAATATTTTTTTCTAAATGTAATGTTTCAAGCAATTTATTTATATTTTCCACGTAGAACCCCTCACTTTTATGACTTAGTGGAGCATAATGTTTAGTTTATCTCTAAATATGGTATTACGAAACAAATGAATTGTAAATGTTGACCTCTAATAATAATGTGTATATAATTACATATAGTTATTAAAACTACATGTAATTATATGAGGGGTGTTTATATGAATGCTTATATAAGAGAACCGGTTAATGCTTTTACCCATTTGGGAGGAGCTGTATTATCATTTATTGCATTACTAGCTATGCTTGTAAAAGTTTCTATTAAGATGCCATCTTTTGCGGCAATTACAGCTGTTATTTTGTTTGGCATCGGAATGATGGTTCTGTATACAGCATCAGCTGTATATCATAGTGTTGTAGCCAGTGAACGTGTTATTTATTTCTTTAGGAAGCTTGATCACTCTATGATTTTTATATTGATCGCAGGTACATATGCACCATTTTGTTTAATTACATTACATTCCGCACACGGTTTATTATTATTTTGTTTAGTTTACGCAACTGCCATTTGTGGTATTGTTTTTAAAATGTTTTGGTTCAATTGTCCAAGATGGTTATCAACAGCAATTTATATTACAATGGGTTGGTTAATTGTTCTGTTCTTTGCGCCGTTAGCTGCTAACTTAAGTACAGGTGGTATGGTGCTCCTAGTGCTTGGAGGTATTCTTTATACAATTGGTGGATTTATTTATGGAACAAAGCCAAAATGGTTAGAGTTTAACCATATGGGGCATCATGAAATTTTTCACGTGTTCGTGTTATTGGGAAGCCTTGCCCACTTTTTAAGTGTATATTGTTACGTAATTTAACAGTATGAAATTTCTGAGCAAATTTTATTTTTCTTGATTAATAAAAAAAGATATAGACACATATGTATGTTGAAGAGTTGCATAACGTAAAGGTTATGTGGCTCTTTTTTATATAAATAATAATTAAAAATAATTTTTTAGAATTATCAGTTTTTTATGATAGGATAGATTTGTATTGAGGTTATAAAATTTTATAATTAATAATTAGTGGGGGACTATATATATGGCGATACTTATAACGGGTGGAGCAGGATATATTGGTAGTCATACATGTATAGAATTATTAAATAGTAATTATAAAATTATAGTCGTAGATAATCTTTCAAATAGTTCAATCGAGTCCTTAAACCGAGTAAAAGAAATAACAGGAAAACAATTTGAATTTTATAAAGAAAGTGTTTTAAATCGTGAAAAAATGAATGAGATTTTTTTGGAAAATAACATTGAAGCGGTTATACATTTTGCTGGGTTTAAAGCAGTGGGGGAATCTACTATAATCCCAATTACATATTATTATAATAATATAATAAGTACGATCGTACTATGTGATGTGATGCAGAAACATAATGTTAAAAATTTTATTTTTAGTTCATCTGCAACTGTATATGGAATTCCAAAAACATCACCAATTACAGAAGAATTTCCACTGAGTGTGACAAATCCGTATGGGCAAACAAAATTAATGATTGAGCAAATTATGCGTGATGTAGCAAAAGCTGATGATGAGTGGAGTATTGCGTTACTTCGTTATTTTAATCCATTTGGAGCACATCAAAGTGGCCGTATTGGAGAAGATCCAAATGGGATTCCGAATAATTTAATGCCATATGTAACGCAAGTAGCGGTAGGTAAGTTAAAGGAGCTAAATATATTCGGAAACGATTATCCAACGAAAGATGGGACGGGTGTCCGTGATTATATTCACGTTGTTGACCTTGCAAAAGGACATGTAAAGGCACTTGAGAAAGTACTTAAGACGAAAGGAATCGAAGCGTATAATCTTGGCACAGGTAAAGGGTATAGTGTATTGGAGATGGTAAAGGCTTTTGAGAAGGTTTCGGGTAAAAAAATACCTTATAAAGTGATAGGGCGTCGTCCTGGTGATGTAGCAATCTGTTTTGCTGATGTATCTAAAGCGAAACGAGAATTAGGATGGGAAGCGGAATATGGGTTAGAAGAGATGTGTGTAGATTCTTGGAGATGGCAAGTAAATAATAAAAATGGATATCAAATGATTTAAGATAGTTAGTAAAGTATTCTCTTATTCTTTTATGTATACAATAAATTGTAATCTTTATCATGTTGCTTGAGATCAGTAATATGTTCACTTTGGGAAAGAGAACATATTACTGATCATGGCGTTTGAACAGCAAGTTGTTCTATATCAATTTTAGATACTGGAAAGAACTATTAATGAATGCGAACAAGTTGTTTATGATACACCGTATTACCTTCTTGGCTTGTATAAGGCGGTACGCTTCGTCCGAAACAATTTGCAATAATATTGGAGTGAGTAGGATAAGAAATACGAATTTCATACAAATTAATAGCTTCATCTAAATTGGCATAAAATACTGCTAGATTGTTGCCTTGTAAAGGGTATGGAAATTCTACAACTGTATCTTCACCAATGAGTACAGGTAATTTTACAGGACTAGAATAGTTAGACCAATCCCAAACCTCTATATTTATATAGTGTGCATAATATGCATCTAAATTTACTATGTTTATTACTGCTGAAACTGTTGCAGGCTCTCTTGTTAATACACCTGTTGAATGAATATCAGCTTGATGTGGATAATGAAGAGGCATAAATATCAGACCTTTCTAATTCAATATGATTGTACAATATTCTATGCAGATTATTGATAGAATGAAATAGGGAAAATGTATCATTCTATTAATTTTTTATAGAAATAAAAAATGTAATATTGAATAATATTCCAATACTTGTATCATTGGTAAAGTGCGTTTATAATCAAATAATCATTAGCTTTTTGATTGAATTACGTATTATTGAAAGCGTTTTTATTATGTGATACATTTCGATGGGCATGATTACTGTATGACATGTATCGAAGGGATTTTTTTATCGTTTTTTAAGGTAGGAAGTCTGACTTATATTCGAAAAAACTTTGTATGTAGTTGTAAGTAAGAAGGAGAATAAGGAATAATATAATTTTTACAAGATGGGGAGGGACAGTGTGAAAATGTAAGGTTTTCACATGAGGATATATGGGTTACGTAGGATTATTACTTTCGGGTGCAGCTTTATTTTTAAATAGTCTTGTTATATTAGGAAAAGCAGAGATGAAAGGTGCGGGTGTTTTTAATTTATTTGTAGGAGCATTACAAATTATTATTCCGTTCTATCTGATCATGATTTCTGACCAAAGCAATTGGACAGTGTATTCATATGCAGCTACTTTCTTATTTGGATTAACCTATTTATATGTAGGTGTTACCTTTATAAAGGGAATGGATAGTAGCGGTCTAGGATGGTTTTGTATTTGGGTAGCAATTATTGCCTTATTCTATATGGTTGTTTCATTTGTTCAATTCCATGATGTTGTGAATGCGTTAACGTGGTTTATGTGGGCATTACTTTGGTATTTATTCTTTGTATTAAATACACAAAAAAAGAATATCAATCAATATCTTGGAAGGATTGCTTTCGTACAATCATGGGTAACATTGACGTTGCCTTCACTCTTTTATTTTATGGGAGTATGGGGAGAGGGATTCGTATATGAACTATGGGTTTATGTATCCGTAATTTCTATTTTATACTTCTGTTATTGTATTTATAAATATCGAGTACGTTAATATATTTTCTGTAGAAAAGCATGGAATCGTTACACTAATTCCATGCTTTTTATATGTTAGCATTTATAATAGAGAGGTAGTATTTTACAATTTATCAAAATGGGGATGATGAAGTTGAAAAAAGTATTGGTGCTAGGGGGAACTAGATTTTTTGGTAAACATTTAGTAGAAGCGCTTTTGCAAGATGGACACGATGTAACGATTGCGACGAGAGGAATTACGGAAGATTCTTTTGGAAGTGCAGTAAAAAGACTTATTGTAGATAGAGAAGATGAAGAGCAATTAACAGAGCATCTAAAAGATAAAAGTTATGATATCGTATACGATAATTTATGCTATAGCTCGAATGCAGCGAATATAATATGTGAAGTTTTGGAAGGTAAAACAAAGAAATATATTATGACATCTTCAATGGCAGTCTATGAACCTGCACTAAACTTATCAGAAGAGGACTTCAATCCGTACGAGTATGAAATCGCGTATGGAGATAGAAATGACTTCAGTTATAGTGAAGGAAAGAGATTAGCCGAAGCAGTTTTATTCCAAAAAGCGACATTCCCAGTTGTGGCAGTTCGTTTTCCGGTTGTTATTGGAGAAAACGATTATACGAAAAGGTTACAATTTTACGTTGAACATATTGTGAGGCAAGAACCTGTCGCCGTGAATCATTTGGATGGAGAGTTGTCGTTTATACATGAAGAAGAAGCAGGGCAGTTTTTAGCTTGGTGCGGGACAGAAAGCATAGAAGGACCAATTAATGCTTGTAGTCACGGGGTAGTTTCTACTGGAGGAATTATTCATTTCATAGAAGAAAATACGGGAATAAAAGCACTCCTGCAAGAAGTAGGGGATCATGTAGCGCCTTATAATGAAGTGATTAATTGCACATTATATAATGGAAAAGCTAATGAATTAGGATTCCCGTTCCGAGAGTTGAAGGTAGAAATAGCAAAAGTATTATGTTATTACATACGTGCGATGAAATAATCATAAATCCCCCGGTGGCAATCCGGGGGATTCTGGAGGATTTCGACAATACTAATTTTACATTACCAAACTTACCTTATACGCACGACTAATGTTTTTGTGATTGAATTGCTTGTAAATACTTTTCATTTACCCGGTCCCAGTTCACTGTATGCCACCAGTTGGTAACAAATTCTGGACGCCGATTTTGATACTTTAAATAATAGGCATGTTCCCATACATCGATGACGAGTAATGGAATCTTACCTTCTTGCAAAGGTGTATCTTGATTGGGTGTACTCATAACAGCAAGTTCTTTACCATCAAGGACAAGCCATCCATATCCACTTCCAAAACGGCTAATTGCTGCTTTGGACAGTTGATCTTTTAAGTTGTCAAAGGTATTGAAATAATAATCGATTACTTTTGCAACATCTCCATTAGGCTCATCGCCACCTCGTGGGCTCATTACTTCCCAAAAAAGACTATGACAATAATGACCACCACCGTTATTTCTTACAGCTGTAACAATTTCTTTTGGTAAAGTATCTAAATTACATAGTAACTCTTCTAAAGATTTATTATGTAATTCCGTATAATTTTCTAAAGTAGCATTTAAATTGTTTACGTATGTCGCATGGTGCTTTCCATGATGAATAGAAAGCGTGTTGCTATCGATATATGGCTCTAGTTCATCATAGTCATATGAAAGCTTTGGCAATTGAAATGAAGACATAACATTACCTCCTTTCTTTTTAAAAGTTGGTCTAGGTAAAAATAATTTACCTGAGTCAAAAATACACCTATTTTTCATACAAGTCAATAGTAATCTCTTTAATTTTCTGAAAAATATTACAATAAAAGTAACACTTCGACTTTCATTTGTGACTCGTATTCTTTTTGCTTATACTGTAAAGTAGTAACGTTTTGTTGAAATAGAAGGAGATTGTTTATGAGTAAAACGAAACAATTAATAGAAGAAGCGAGTCATTTTATTATGATTTGCTATAAAGAGCTTAATAAAGAACAATTCATAGAAGAGCGAATGAAAGAAATTCAAGCTGAGATAGAGAATACAGGGACGTATGAGCATACATTTGAAGAACTTGTTCATGGATCGCGAATGGCATGGCGCAATAGCAATCGATGTATCGGAAGATTATTTTGGAGCAAGATGCATATATTAGATGCACGTGAAGTAAATGATGAGGAAGGTGTATATAATGCATTAATTCATCATATTAAATATGCAACGAACGACGGAAAAGTGAAACCGACAATTACGATTTTTAAGCAATATCAAGGTGAAGAAAATAATATACGAATTTATAATCATCAATTAATTCGATATGCAGGATATAAAACAGAAATGGGAGTGATTGGTGACTCTCATTCCACTGCGTTTACAGATTTTTGTCAGGAACTTGGCTGGCAAGGAGAAGGTACGAATTTCGATGTATTGCCACTTGTATTTTCTGTTGATGGAAAAGAGCCTGTATATAAGGAAATTCCTAAAAAAGAAGTGAAAGAGGTACCAATTGAACATCCAGAGTACCCAATCTCATCTTTAGGAGTAAAATGGTATGGCGTGCCAATGATTTCAGATATGCGCTTAGAAATTGGTGGTATTTCCTATACAGCGGCTCCGTTCAATGGATGGTATATGGGAACAGAGATTGGGGCACGTAACTTAGCGGATCATGATCGTTATAACTTACTTCCGGCAGTTGCGGAGATGATGAATCTAGATACATCGAGAAACGGTACGTTGTGGAAAGATAAAGCGTTAGTTGAATTAAATGTAGCTGTTTTACATTCCTTTAAAAAACAAGGAGTGAGTATTGTTGACCACCATACTGCTGCACAACAATTTCAGCAATTTGAGAAGCAAGAAGCCGCTTGTGGTCGGGTTGTAACAGGGAATTGGGTGTGGCTCATTCCACCGTTATCTCCAGCTACCACTCATATTTATCATAAACCGTATCCGAATGAAATTTTGAAGCCGAATTTCTTTCATAAATGATATTTAGTATAGTTTTTTTCTGCAAAATATAATTTTTTTAAATTACCGTTACGTAGCAAATGGAAGCCTTTACCCTCGGTTATTTTTGGAAGGGACTTTTTGAACCAAGAAGTTCCTTATGTTATAATCAAATTTCTGTTTCGAAGACCTTATAGAAATATAAGGTCTTTTGTTTTGCTTTTTTATATAAGAGGAATAGAAATTTTCTTTTAAATAAGGGATTTAGCATATTTTTAGGGACAACATAAGTGTGTAGGAAATTAATAAATTATTATACTTATATAATCATTGTGTTTTGGGTGTAAAAAATAAAACATAATAAAGTTGTTTTTTTAGATTGCTGAGGAAGGAGGAAGTGTAAATGAGGATGAAGAGTCGAAAAACGGATTGGCCTGTATTTCTTATTAGTGGGGGCTCACTTTTATTATTTGTAATTGCGGTTTTTTTAAATAAAAGTTACGTAGAGGGAGTCATTAATAGCAGTTTTACAGCTTCAATTAAATATTTTGGTGCCTTTTGGCAAGTTTTATTAATTGGTACATTTATTGTTGCAATGTGTATGGCGTTCTCGAAATATGGGAGAGTTAAACTTGGGGGGCTAGAGAAACCTGAGATTAGTACGACAAAATGGCTCGCTATTATTATGTCTACATTGCTTGCCGGAGGTGGCGTTTTTTGGGCAGCGGCAGAGCCGATGTACCACTTGATGACGGTGCCACCAATACATGAAGGTATATCTGCTGGAACGCAAGAAGCAGTCATGCCGGCTTTAGCACAAAGTTATATGCATTGGGGTTTCTTAGCTTGGACGATTTTAGGGACAATTAGTGCAGTAGTGATGATGTATGGGCATTACCATAAAGGTATGCCGTTAAAACCTCGAACGCTTTTATATCCTATTTTTGGAGAGAAATTGCGAAAGAGTATACTTGGAACGATGATCGATGCATTTGCCATTATTGCGGTAGCGGCAGGGACAATTGGTCCAATTGGATTTTTAGGACTACAAGCAAGTTATGGATTACAAGCATTGTTTGACATTCCTGATGTGTTTACTACTCAATTAGCCATTATTGTTTGTGTAGTAGCTGTTTCTACTATATCCGCGGTAACAGGAATTGATAAAGGAATTCAAATTATAAGTAATTTAAATGTTAGATTAGCAGTTCTATTAATGGTATTTGTATTACTATTTGGACCAGGTGGATTTATTATTGATTCATTTGTTTCTTCGTTTGGATTTTATATAAATGAATTTATTCCAATGAGCACATACCGCGGTGATACAGGTTGGTTAGGATCGTGGACAATCTTTTTCTGGGGATGGTTTATTGGATATGGACCGATGATGGCAATTTTAGTGAGCCGAATTTCAAGAGGGAGAACAATCCGAGAAATCATCGTTGCAATTGGAATTATTGCACCTATTATTACAACGTTTTGGTTTACTATACTAGGGGGATCAGGTGTGTTTTATGAGTTAATGAATCCTGGTTCTATCTCGACCGCATTAAGTGAATCGGGTATGCCAGCGGCTATGATTGCAATTACAGAGCAACTGCCACTCTCCAATATTATTGGACCTGCATTTCTTTTATTAACAATTTTATTTGTAGTGACAACAGGAGATTCAATGGCGTATTCGATTTCAATGGCAGTGACTGGAGATGGAGATCCTAGAATTAGTTTGCGAGTTTTTTGGTCGCTTATTATGGGCGCAGTTGCAGCGATTCTTTTATACATGGGTGAGGGAAGTATTAATGCATTGCAATCATTCATCGTAGTAACAGCTGTCCCAGTATCAATTCTGTTGTTCCCAATGCTATGGCTAGCGCCTAAAGTTGCAGGGGAATTAGCATTAGAACAAGGTATTGTAAAAGAAGAAGATAAAACTGCTTTCTTATTTCAGAAGGCTAGTAAATCAAAATAATAAATAAAAGAGGAAGCATCTTAAATGAGATGCTTCCTCTTTACTATTTATCCAACTACTTTTCTTGAAGGGGGATAGTTCTCGAACAATCATTTTGTACAGTTTTAATCTATTCTAATACTTTACCTTTCGTCTCTGGGACACATAATAGCATCGTAACTAAACCGATTGGATAGATAATGAAGATGAGAGAGAGTGCTCCCATTAAATTACCACCTGCAGCGAGTAATCCGATAATGACAGGCCCAAATCCGGCTAAACCACGTCCTGTACCGAAAATAAAGTTTTCTGCTGTAGAGCGAGCTTCAGCAGGATAGTTTTCAGCTAAAATTGCTCCGAATCCTCCCATCATGCCATTTGCAAAGAATCCAAGCAATGCACTTCCCCATAGCAATAATGTTGAATCTGTGAATAAGAAGAAGTAAATGAGACAGTATATAGTACCACCGACATAATAGATTGTAAAAGTTTTACGGCGACCAATTTTATCGGCTAGAATACCAAAAGTTGCAATTCCAATGAGCATGCCGATTGTAGAGATGAACATCCAACCGCTCGCTTTTGCTAATGTGTAGTTATATTTATTCGCTAAAATAGTGGGCATCCATGTAAAGATTCCATAATATCCGAAGTTCTGGATGAATGACATAATAATAAGTCCAATTGTTGTTATCGTTACTTTTTTATTGGCAAATAACTTTCGAAGTGGGAACTTTTTCATTTGCTTTAGTTGTTCTACTTCAGTATTTGTTAAATTACCTTCAGCTTCTTTTTGTAGCAATTCTTTTTTGTATCGTTGTTTTTGTTCCCATATTTTCGGTTCACTTAAACTTTTGCGAACGTAAACAGCTAATAAAGCGGGAATGAGTCCAAATAAGAAAACAGCTCTCCATCCAAAATGCGGGACGATAAATGCTGGAAGGAGTGAAGCGACTAGTACGCCAAATTGCCATCCAAGTGCAACAACTGATGTCGCCTTAGCACGCATGTCTTTAGACCATGTTTCAGTTACGATGGCCATTCCAATACCGAATTCACCACCAACTCCCATTCCAACTAAAAAGCGAAGAATTAATAATTGCCAATAATCGGTTGCGAAATAAATAAGTGCTGTTGCTAGTGAAAATAGTAAGATTGTGAAGGCCATCGTACGGATACGCCCAAATAAATCAGCAATAAATCCAAATAAATAAGACCCGATTAGCATACCTATTGTGGTAGCTAATGTTAAGTTTCCGCCTTCAACAGGGCTTAAATGAAATTCTTTTAAAATGTAGACAAGTACGAAAGATAAGAGCAACATATCTAAACCTTCTGCTGCATATCCTAGCGCAGAACCAAATAGTGTTTTATATCTTTTCTCTTTCGTCTCCTCTGTTGTTGATTGTACATCAGTAGTGACGTTCATCATTATTCCTCCTTATTTTCTTCTACAGTCGCTATGGAAGAATAACAAAAGGCCTTCTCACCTGATATGATGAGAAGGCCAAAAAAGCATACGTATCCCTAAAAAGAACATACGTACATTGTATTCCGACTTCCTTCTCAACCTCACGGGGTTGGGTTAAAGGACTGTATTATATTACTTTATTTTTAGCACTCTTCTATTATATTGTCAAATAAAGATGGAATTGTTATGTGTAAAATATTTCAAAAGGTATTTCATTCTTCTTGACGTCTACTTCATTATTTTCCCATAATAAAACTAACTACTATAAAAAGGAATGAATCACAGATGCTAAATTTAGTACTTATGATGATTGAACGCGTCGGACTTATTGTTATTTTAGGGTTTTTACTTTCGCATATTAAAACGTTCAGGCGCCTTCTTCATAAGCAAGACGGATATGTAGATAAGCTTAAACTTATTTGTATTTTTTCGGTGTTTACAATTGTAAGCAATTACACAGGAATTGAAATAGCAGGAAATACGATTATGAATGAAAATTGGCTACAAGGCGTTTCTTCATCGAGCACAATCGCGAATACACGTATTATGGGTGTTGGAATTAGTGGATTACTTGGCGGACCTATCGTCGGAATTGGAGTAGGATCAATTGCTGGTATTCACCGTTATATGCTTGGCGGGACGACAGCGCTAAGTTGTGCAATCTCTTCAATTTTAGCGGGGATTATAACAGGTTATATCGGATACATTTTTAAAAGATATAATCGTACAATTACGCCTAAATTTTCAGCGGTTTTAAGTGTTTTTATCGTTTCTTTAGAAATGATTATGATCCTATTAATTGTAGAGGATGGAATGAGTATTGTGAAAACAATTGCGATACCGATGATCCTTGTAAATAGTTTTGGAAGTTTTATTTTACTTTCTATGATACAAGCTATTTTGCGCCAGGAAGAGAACGCAAAGGCACTTCAGACTCATAAGGTATTACGTATTGCAGATAAAACGTTACCGTATTTTCGCCAAGGCTTAACAGAAGAGTCATGTAAGCATGTGGCACAAATTATTCACCGCTTTACAGGGACAGATGCAGTATCCTTAACAGATACAGAGAAAATATTGGCTCACGTTGGATTAGCATCAGATCACCATATTCCTTCACATAGTTTAATAACTGGTTTGTCGAAAGAAGTGTTAAATACAGGGAAAATAATGAAAGCAAAATCACGTGAGGTTATTAATTGTCAACACGAAGGCTGTCCTTTGCAAGCTGCTATCGTTATTCCACTAACTTCACATGGAAATACGATAGGGACATTAAAACTATATTTCAAAAATCCTAACCAGTTAAGTCGTGTGGAAGAGGAATTAGCAGAAGGATTAGCAAAAATATTCTCTACACAACTTGAATTAGGTGAAGCTGAGTTGCAAAGCAAATTATTGCAAGATGCGGAAATAAAAGCATTACAAGCACAAATTAACCCACACTTTTTATTTAATGCGATTAATACAGTATCAGCTTTATGCCGAACAGATGTAGAAAAGGCAAGGAAGTTATTATTACAGCTTAGCGTGTATTTCCGTTGTAATTTGCAAGGGGCACGTCAGTTATTGATTCCACTAGAACAAGAATTAAACCATGTACAGGCATACCTATCACTAGAACAAGCAAGGTTCCCAAATAAGTATGAAGTAAAGATGTATATTGAGGATGAGCTAAAGATAACCTTAGTACCACCATTTGTTCTTCAACTATTGGTTGAAAATGCATTGCGACATGCTTTTCCGAAGAAGCAACCAGTATGCGAGGTGGAAGTGCATGTCTTTGAAAAAGAGGGTATGGTTCACTTTGAAGTAAAAGATAATGGACAAGGAATTGAGGAAGAACGTTTAGAACAATTAGGAAGAATGGTAGTTTCGTCAAAGAAAGGGACAGGAACAGCTTTATATAATATTAATGAACGTCTTATTGGGTTATTTGGGAAAGAAACGATGCTTCATATCGAAAGTGAATTAAATGAGGGGACAGAGATTACTTTTGTTATTCCAAAAAAGATAGGGGAGGAAGAGCGGGTTGTTAAAAGTGTTAGTAGTTGACGATGAAATGTTAGCACGTGATGAACTAAAGTATCTATTAGAGAGAACGAAAGAAGTTGAGATAATAGGTGAGGCTGATTGTGTAGAAGACGCATTAGAAGAGTTGATGAAAAATAAACCAGATATTGTGTTTCTAGATATTCAGCTATCCGATGATAACGGATTTGAAATCGCGAATATATTAAAGAAGATGAAAAATCCACCTGCAATTGTATTTGCTACTGCCTATGATCAGTATGCGCTGCAAGCATTTGAAGTAGACGCGTTAGATTACATTTTAAAACCATTTGATGAAGAGCGTATTGTACAAACATTAAAGAAGTATAAAAAACAAAAACAATCGCAAATAGAAACAAAGCAAGAAATAAAGGGTACAGATGTAACAGCAGAGATGCATAAATTAGCATTACCAATTGAAGAATCAATCGTACTTGTTAATATTGAAGATATTGTATATGTAGGGCTTGTAGATGGAAAAGTGACAGTAAAAACAATGAGGGAAACGTATGTAACACACGATACACTTGTAATTTTGGAAAAGAAGTTGCCACAAGCAAGTTTTATGCGTGTCCATCGTAGCTTTATTGCAAATATTAATCATATTACTGAAATTCAGCCATGGTTCAATTCTACTTATAATTTAATCATGAAAGAAGGATCGAAAGTACCTGTTAGCCGTACATATGCAAAAGAACTCAAGAAGCTGCTTCGTATTTAAGAAGCAGCTTTTGTATTTCATCCTTTTATATTTGTAATTGATTCTGTATATTTGACGTTCTGTTATGTAAACGCTTACTTAGGCGTTTATATCCTATACAATAAAGGTACCAAATCGAAAGAGGTGGCCAAAATGAGTACGAAAAAAGTATATAGTTTCTTATCACAAGCATTCATATTCTCAGCTATTATGTTAATTTCTAATATTATTGCAACACATTTACCAATTCCGATGCCTTCATCGGTAATCGGGTTAGTCATTTTATTTAGTCTATTATGTTTAAAAGTAATTAAATTGGAGCAAGTTGAATCACTTGGAACAGCTTTAACCGGTATTATCGGATTCCTTTTCGTCCCATCAGGTATTTCAGTTATTAATTCTCTTGGTGTAATGGGACAATATTTTGTACAAATTTTAACTGTAATTGTTGTCGCAACAATTATTTTACTCGCTGTAACAGGGTTATTTGCACAATTTATTTTAGGAAAAGATGAAAAAGAAACAGAAGATACAAAAGAATTGAAAGTAGTAAATAAAGGACGCAAGCACGGAAAGGTTGCGTAACCATTTTAGAATATATTGTTAGGAGGTAATGAACATGGCAAGTACAATGACTCCATATTTCGGAATCGTCGTTTCATTAATCGCATACGGAATCGGCACATTATTATTTAAGCATTCTAAAGGATTCTTCTTATTCACACCATTATTTGTGGCGATGGTATTAGGGATTGTCTTTTTAAAGGTAGGTAACTTTACTTTTGAAGAGTATAATACTGGCGGAAAAATGATTAGTTTCTTCTTAGAACCAGCAACAATTGCCTTTGCAATACCATTATATAAACAAGTTGATAAGTTAAAAAAATATTGGTGGCAAATTTTATCAGCTATCGTAGTAGGATCTATTTGTTCAGTAATTGTCGTGTTCATTGTTGCAAAAGCAATTGGTCTAGATACAGCAGTAATGAATTCAATGTTACCGCAAGCAGCAACAACAGCAATTGCGTTACCAATCTCTGAAAGTATTGGTGGTATAACAGCAATTACATCGTTTGCAGTTATTTTTAACGCAGTTATCGTATACGCATTAGGGGCATTATTCTTAAAAACATTTAGAGTGAAACATCCAATTGCAAAAGGTTTAGCGCTTGGAACAGCAGGTCACGCATTAGGAGTAGCAGTAGGAATTGAAATGGGTGAAGTAGAGGCAGCTATGGCAAGCATTGCTGTAACGGTAGTAGGGGTTGTAACAGTAGTTGTCATACCAATGTTCATGCCGTTTATTGGATAGTAAAACTTACTTAAAAAAATGAGAAAAGCAAGCTATTTGTAGGACAGATTTCTACTGATAGCTTGCTTTTTATGTTACAGTAGTGGTAAGACCTATCTTTAACAAAATGTAAGTTTCCTTAAATCTTCATTAATACTATGTAGAATACGTTTTGAATTAGGTCATTGTATTGTAAAATAAGAAGTAAGTTACTATAGACCTACTAAGGTAGGCGTATAATGAGCTTATAAAAATCTTAATATGAATGAATAATTAAAAGTAGAAAAGAGAGAAAAATCTACTTATTAACGTTTTACTTTATAGGACAGGAGAGAGTACTCGTCGATTATGCAAATAAAAAACCTGTTTCAAAGCAAAGGATTTCAGAGGTTACTCGTATTAGTAATACTTGCTCTCGTGTTATACGGGCTGCAAAGTATGTTGAATTTAATTTTAATTACGTTTATTCTCACGTATTTAATGGATCGATTCCAAAAGTTTATTTCTCGTAAATTAGATCATTTTATGCCCATCAATCGAAAGCTCATTATAGCATTTCTATATGTCATGTTAATTGGTGGAATTGCTATTACGCTATTTAAATATTTACCAGTATTAACGATACAAATTTCACAATTGATTTATCAATTTAACGTATTTTTAAGAAACCCACCGGATAGTGAATTAATTAAGTATGCAGTTAATGCTGTCAATCATATGGAACTTTCTAAATATGTAGGACAAGGTGTAGACATTTTGTATAAATCAATTACAAATGTCGGGAAGTTCGGACTTCAAGTTTTACTTTCTTTAATTTTAAGTTTATTTTTCCTGTTGGAGAAATCTCGTATCGTTGCTTTTACTGCAAAATTTAAAGAAAGCCGACTTGCAATTTTCTATACTGAAATTGAGTACTTCGGTAAGAAATTTGCACGTTCATTCGGAAAAGTAATCGAAGCACAATTTTTAATTGCAGTTGTTAACTGTGTTTTATCCGTTATTGCATTATGGATATTAGGATTCCCACAATTATTAGGTTTAGCGTTAATGATCTTCTTACTCGGTTTAATTCCAGTAGCTGGGGTTATCATTTCGTTATTCCCACTTTGTATGATTGCCTACAATATCGGCGGTATTATGTACGTTGTTTATATTTTAATTATCGTAACAGTCATTCATGCGCTTGAAAGTTATGTGTTAAATCCGAAGTTTATGTCGCAAAAAACAAACTTACCGATTTTCTATACGTTTATGGTATTAATCTTCTCAGAACACTTCTTAGGTGTATGGGGACTAATTATTGGTATTCCAATCTTCATTTTCTTATTAGATGTCTTAGATGTGACGAGTGATGAAATGGAGAAGGACTTGGAAAAAAATAAAGTGAAGTAGAGAAAAGCATCGATGTTCGATGCTTTTTCTTTTATAACATGATGTTTCTTATGCCATACTGTAAGAAGAATATAGAATAGGGGTGAAAGAATGGCTGTAAATGAAAAGGTAGAATTAGCTACATTTGCTGGAGGGTGCTTCTGGTGTATGGTTTCGCCATTTGAAGAGATGGAAGGGATTATAAAGGTTGTTTCTGGTTATACAGGTGGTCATAAAGAGAATCCAACCTATAAAGAAGTATGCTCGGAAACGACAGGACATTATGAGGCAGTACAAATTACATTTGATGCAACCAAAATGCCGTATGAAGAGTTATTAAATATATATTGGAGACAAGTTGATCCTACTGATGTAGGTGGGCAATTCCACGATCGTGGACAGTCTTACGAAACAGTGATTTTTTATCATAATGAAGAACAACATAAGAAGGCAGAGGATTCAAAAGAAGAGCTTGCACAGAGTGGGCGTTTTTCAAAGCCGATTGCGACAAAAATATTACCAGCTACTACGTTTTATCAGGCTGAAGAATATCACCAAGGATATCATAAGAAAAACACATTCCGCTACGAGTTATACCGTAAGGGCTCAGGGCGAGATGCGTTTATTAAGCAACATTGGCCAAAGGATAATGCTCATTTAAAAGAAAAACTCAATGAGATGCAGTTTTATGTAACGCAGGAAAATGGAACAGAACCACCTTTTCAAAATGAATATTGGAATCATAAAGAAGAAGGTCTTTATGTAGACATCGTTTCAGGAGAACCTTTATTTACTTCTTTCGATAAGTTTGATAGCGGATGCGGCTGGCCTAGTTTTACAAAGCCAGTTATGTCAGCTAGTGTGAAAGAAAAGATGGATGTGAGTCATAATATGACGCGTACGGAAGTGAGAAGCAAAGAAGGGGATTCACATCTTGGACATGTATTTCCAGATGGTCCAGGACCAAATGGACTTCGCTATTGTATAAACTCAGCAGCCCTTCGATTTATTCCAAAAGAGGAATTAGAGAAAGAAGGCTATGGTGATTTTCTAATCTTGTTTGGAAATAAAAAATAACCTCGCAGTTAGCGAGGTTATTTTTTTTTTATTTTGCTTTTTTCTTTTTAAACTTACTTAATACTTCATAAACGATTGGAACGATAAGAAGTGTTAATAACGTTGAACTTGTTAATCCACCAATTACTGTTACACCAAGTCCTTTAGAAATTAAGCCGCTACCTTCAAATCCTAATGCAAGCGGGATAAGAGCCCCGATTGTTGCAATTGCAGTCATTAAAATAGGACGAAGACGTGTTGCACCAGCTTCTAATAAAGCTTCACGTGTTGATAGACCTTCATTTTCTTTATGAATAACGCGGTCTATAAGCACGATTGCGTTTGTTACAACGATACCGATTAACATAAGCGCACCGATCATTGCAGATACACTTAACGTTTCACCAGAGATTAATAAGGCAACAAGAGCTCCGATAATTGTAAATGGTAGCGAGAATAAAATTGCGAATGGTGCAAGAGCACCGCCAAATGTAACGACAAGAACGAAGTATACAATGGCAATCGCAGCTAACATCGCTAAGCCAAGTTGCTTAAATGATTCTTCAATATCTTTTGTAACGCCACCCATAGAAACATCTACGCCAGAAGGAAGATCCATTTTATCTACTTCTTTTTGAACAGCGGCAGATGCTTTTGAAACGTCATCAGATGTTAGTTTTGCACTTACTTCCGCATAAACACGGCCATCGCGGTGTTTCACTGTATTCGAAGTTTCCCCTTCTTTTACAGTCATTACATCCTTCACAGCCACTTCATTACCAAGTGGTGTTGTAAGTTTTCGATTTGTTAAGTCATCGATTGTTTCATAATTTTGTTTTTCAGCTTCTACATATACATTGACATCTTTACCGTCTTTTTTAATTGTTGTCAGAACAGGGCGATCATGCTGATTAGAAAGTCCCATTCCAATTTGTGCAGCCGTTAGACCCATTTTGCTTAGTTTTTCTTGATCTGCGACTAAAGTGTACTCTGCATATGTTTTTGCAATACTAGAGTCTATATCTTTTAAGTCTTTATTTTTCTTCATGATATTTTGAATATCTTTTACGACAGGTGTAATCTCTTCAGAGCTATCTCCGTAAACGTATAGCTTAATTTCATTACTACCGCCACCCGCTCCGAAATCTTGGTTTTTCCATTCACCTTTTCCAGACACCTTCTGTAAATCTTTAACGACTTGTTCTTTCTCTTTTTCAAAGTTTTTCGTGTCATTATCATATTGTACGAAGAACATTGCTTGATTTGATTGACCAGGGCTCATTGGGTTTTCTCCACCTAATGAGAATTGAATTGTTTTGACGTCTTTATTATTTTGGAAGTGCTTTTCAGCTTTTGTTGCAATTTTTTCAACGTCTTCTAATGTTTGACCTGGTTCAGGGTTGTATGTTGCAATAATCATTTTTTCTTCTTCAGCTGGTAAGAAACTTACACCGATAATTGGCACAAGTGCAAGGCTACCAACTAATAGAAGGACAGCGATACTTGATGTAATAATTTTGTGATTTAAAGCCCATGCAAGTATGCGTTTATAACCATTTGCTAATTTACTTGGTTTTTCCTCATGATGTACTTCTTTTTCCCTCATGCTCTCTTTTTTAAATAAAGAATGAGCTAGCATTGGTACGATTGTAACTGCTACTAGTAATGATGCTAATAAAGCGAAGACGATAGTTAAGGCGAATGGTAAGAACATTTCACCAATCATACCTTTTACTAGTCCAAGCGGTAAAAATACAGCAATTGTTACAATGGTAGAAGACATAATTGGAATAAACATTTCTTTCGTAGCTTCACGAATTAAATCTTTTCCGCGTAGTTTTTCCTCTGATAATGACATACGTCGGTAAATATTTTCAATAACAACAATGGAATCATCGACGACGCGCCCGATAGCGACTGTCATTGCTCCAAGTGTCATAATGTTAAGCGTAATATCCATTTGCTTTATGACTAATACAGCAATTAATAAAGAAAGTGGTATGGAAACGACAGAGATTAATGTTGTTCGGATATTTCGTAGGAACAGCATAATGATAACAATCGCAAAGATAGCACCAAAAATGGCTTTGCTCAGCATTGTTTCTACTGATTTCTCAATAGGTGCACCTTGGTCGAATGTTGAAATAATCTCTAAGTCTTTATATTTTTTCTCGAGTTCTTTTACTTTATCTTTCACTGCATTTACAACATCAACTGTATTCGCGTCAGCAGCTTTTACAATTTGAATTCCAATTGCTTCTTTTCCATTTGTTCGAGAAATAGATTCTGCTTTTCCGACTTCTTTAATGTCAGCAATTTCGTCTAATGTAACTGTCGGAATCCCGTTCATAGCGGCTGGATTCATTTGCGGCATTTGTGTACCAGCTCCAGCATTTTGACTACCTTGACCACTCGGTGATGAAGGAACAGCTGGGATTTTCAGTTCTTTTAGTGCTTTAATTGTTGTAATATTTCCATCTACAACAACTGATTTTTCCGTGTCTTTAAATGTATATAAGCCAAGTGGTAAAGATACGTCCGATCCTTTAATTACATTTTTTACAGTATCTTCACTTAAACCTAATTCTTTCATCTTATCTTTCTTGAAGACAAGTTGTACTTCATCTACTTGTTGACCTGAAATTTGAACAGATGCGACCCCATCAAGTCCTTTTAATCCTGGAACAACATTTTTTTCTACATTTTCAGTTAAGGTAGCTAAAGATTCACTTTTACTTGCTACGCTTAACGAAATAACTGGAAAGGCATTGAAGTTTACACGTGAAACTTTCGGGTCCTGTACGCCTTCTGGCAGTTTCACATTTGCGAGAGCTTCTTTAATTTCTGTTTCAGCCTTCTCCATGTTTTTATCAAAATCATATTCTACCTGAATAGAAGATGCGTTTTGAAAAGATGATGAGCTAACAACATTTACACCACTTAAATTTTGTAGTTGCTCTTCCATTGGTTTTGAAATTTTGTCAGCTACTTCTTCTGGTGTAGCACCAGGATAAACCGTAGTTACTGTTACAACCGGTGTTGTTATATCAGGAATTGTTTCCAGCTTCATATTAAGCCCAGAATAAATACCTGCAATGGTAACAATAATGGTTAGTAGCCAAACTGCGAACTTATTTTTTAACGAGAAATTAATGATTTTGTTCATGTTTGCGCTCCCTTTTTATTGTATTGACCAACTGGTCAGTCTAATACATAATATAACTGACTGATTGGTCAGTCGTCAATGAAAAGAGATGGTATAATAAATTCATGATAAGATGCGAGATTAAGTTTAGGAGAGAAGATATGAAAGAAAAAGAGCGCTTAATTATAGAGATGGCTATGAAGTTATTTGCGACTAAGGGTGTAAATGCGACATCAGTGCAGGAAATTGTGACAGCTTGTGGCATATCTAAGGGAGCTTTCTATTTATATTTTAAATCGAAAGATGAGCTTTTATTAGCAACACTTCGATATTACTATGACAAGATTCAAAATAAAATGATGGATATTGATAAAGAATCATTATTACCACGTGAAAAATTTGCAAAACAATTGCATTGCCAGTTTAACGATATACAAAAGCATAAAGAATTTATTATTATGCATGCGAGGGAAAATGCTATTCCTTTTAATAAAGAAGTGGAAGAGTTTATGATGCGGATGAAGTTAGAGTCTCACGCATTTTATCGGAATAGTTTACTGTCTATTTATGGTGACAAGGTTATTCCATATTTGTTAGATTTAGTAATTATGGTAGAGGGCATATGCCGTGGATATTTAGAACTAATCATTATACAAGCACCAGAAATTGACTTATCGTATGTTTCTGCGTTTATTTTGAAAAGAGTGGATGATTTAGTAGATGGATTGGTAGAATCTTCGGAAGAACCCGTGTTACATGAAGAAAAGCTTGGAGAATTCCTTTGTAAATCAGAGCTTATTAAGGAGCAGGTTAAGGAACATTTTTTAAAAGAAATTATTGTTTTTAAACGTACATTAGCTGATCAATTAGAAGATGATGAATTAATTGTTACGCTAGATGTTTTGGAGGCGGAAATGAGATTACCAAATCCAAGGATTCCGGTCATCCAAGGAATGCTGTCTAATTTAGAAGTATATCCAAATTTAAAAGAATTCCGCTTACGACTTATGGGATATTACAATATAAAAAGGTAACAATGACAGTTTTCATTGTTACCTTTTTTTTATGCATTCACTTTTTCTTTTGTTTGTGTAGTCTCTTCTTGCTCAATATTGATTGTTTCTTTTACGATATAAATCGGACGGTTTTTACTTTCGTCATAAATACGAGCAATATATTGGCCGACGATGCCAAGGCCAAATAACTGAATACCACTAAAGAATGTAATAGCAACCATTATAGATGCCCAACCTGTTTGCGTATCATGTCCGAGAATTTTCACAGTAATTGTATATAGTAAGACAATTATAGAAATAAGAACTGATAATAAACCTAAAGACATAACGATGCGTAATGGCTTTGTCGAAAATGCAATAATGCCATCAGATGCAAATTTAATCATTTTCTTTAATGGATATTTTGTTTCACCAGCAAAGCGCTCATCGCGTTGATATTCAACATACGTTTGGCGGAAGCCAACCCAAGACATCATACCGCGGATGAAGCGATTTCGCTCAGTCATTTGATTGAAAACATCAGCTACCTTGCGATCGATGATTCGGAAATCACCAGTATCTTTTGGGATATCGATATCAGACATGTAGTTTAGGAATTTATAGAAATATTTAGCTGTTAAAAGTTTAAACCAAGTTTCACCTTTACGTTGTTTACGTTTTGCATAAACAACTTCATATCCTTCTTCCCATTTTGCAATAAGTTCAGGAATAACTTCAGGTGGATCTTGTAAGTCTGCGTCTATAATTACAATAGCGTCACCTTTTGCAGCAGCAATACCAGCTGTAACGGCTACTTGGTGTCCAAAGTTACGCGCGAAATTAACGATTTTTGTACGGTAATCATTTGCTGCAATCTCAGATAAAATTTCCATTGTACGGTCTGTACTACCGTCATTTACAAAGACAAACTCGTAATTAATATCATTTTGAAGCATAACGGACTTTAAACGGTTATAACATTCCTGTGCTACTTCTTCCTCGAAGTACATAGGAACTACAACCGAAATTAATTTTTGCATGTTGTATCCTCCGTATTTTTAATAAGTCGTTCAAATTTAATTAGTAGCATTTTCAGTTTGGTTGAATGTCCAAATTTTATTAAGGACAAAATTTATAACCATTCCGACACCAATTGCGAAAATCTGTGCAATTAATGCATTCAAGGCAAGCTTATCTACTAATATAAATAAACATAATGTATTAAAAGCCAATACAATTAAATTTACAGTTAGAAATTTAAAGAACATTGACGTGCTTTTATTATTAGGTTTAAACACCCAATTTTTATTCCAATAGTAGCTATTGGCAACACCAATTAAATAGGCAATGGTATTCGCAACAAGATAGTTCATCCCGAACTTTAATAAGATCCAAAAGCTAATAATGGTAATGAGCGTATTAAAGATTCCTACTAAACCAAACTTTAAGAGTTTCTCCATAATAGTATCCTCATCTTTATAAAATATATAAATAAAACAAGAAATGTAGAAAGGTTATTCTTACATAACAACTATCAATTATAGCATAGTTTATACTAAGATGTTATATGTTTTGAGTGGATATCATTTTAGGATATAGAATGAATTTGTCAATAATAAAAAAGGTTATTTTAAATTGGCATACCGGACAGTATGAAAGCAAACATGGAAATCATGGTAATATTAATGTATAGTAGCTGGTAGTGTAATTTTTTTAGGAAATATAATGTTTTCCCATATAAATATGTTAAGGAGTGAGTTTTTTTGGAACGTTTTTCTGGATTGTTTTCAACTTTTTCTACACGTGCCATATACGGCATTTATAGCTTTTTCGTTGCAATATTAATTTTTGATTATTTTTCAGATACTCAAAAATATAATTATGTAATGATATTAGTTGGAGTTTTATTATTATGTACAATTGGAAACTTTATACTTAGTAGTGGATCGCTATATCTTGAGAGAGTAAATGAAAAAATATGCTTTTTTGTACTGCTAATTATTTGTGTAGCAGTGAAAACTGCATGGATTGTTACATATAAGATTGATCCGATTGGTGATTATGAAGCCTTTTTCAATACTGCAAAAGCATTAGGTGATAACTTTGTTATTCATGATAGATATGTTGCATTATTTCCACATATTTTTGGTTATGCTTCATTCTTAAGTATCTTCCTAAAAATATTTGGGGCAAACTTTATGATTCCGCCAATTATTAATGTTGTTTTAACTACAATTTCGATGGGATTAATATATTTTATAGCTAGAAGAATTGGTGGAGTGAGAACAGCGATAACAGCAAGTGTTTTATGGATTCTCTTGCCATCACAAACGATGTATAACATGTTTGCACTTTCAGAACCGTTGTATTGTACAGTACTGTTATTAGCCTGGGCAATTATGATAATTGTTTATGATAAACTTGAAAATATAACGATTGCAAAGGTTATTATGTATTCAATTCTATTAGCTGCATTACTTGTATTAATAAACATGGCAAGACCAATTGCAGCAGTGCCAATTATAGCCTTAGCGATATGGATGTTTATTATAGATACAAAGCATATCGGGAATAAAAAGCTACTTATTAATAAGGTGGCATACTTAGGGGTTATCATTATTGGATACTTAATGATGTCTTCGGCGGCAAATCATTATGTAACATTACGTTTAGGTGAAGAGATAGCAACAGTGCCGGGATACAATATTCATGTAGGGTTTAATAAGGGAGCCTCAGGAACATGGAATCCAGGAGATTCAGCATTACTATATCATTATAGTGGTCAACCAGGATGGAGTGCTCAGGACGTCCAAAAGCAAATGCTTGAAGAAGCGAAAAAGAGAATCAAAAACGATGATATAGATTTCGGGAAACTAATGTATGATAAATTTATTATCTTTTTAGGTAATGATGACCAAGCTGTTAAATATGCAGATCCAATTATGGACCATAAAGTACGCTATACTATAATTTCTAATGTCTTCTATTACTTTTTACTAGTTACTTCACTGTTCGGAGCGTTAGTAGCTATAAAAAATAAAAATAAATCTTCACTTTTAATTATTTGTTTATATGTAATTGGGCTAACAATGGCACAAATGATAGTAGAAGTAGCACCGAGATATCATTATTCGGCTACAATACCTATGATCTTTTTAGCTGCTTTTGGTATTAAGCATATTTATAATAAAAAAAGTGACAGAGATATAGTAAAAAGATAAGTAAAAAAAGCAGTTGTTTCAAAAGGGTGTGTACGAATCCTTTTAGAAGCAACTGCTTTTTTACTTATAAAATTTGAAAGATAGTTCTTATTGGATTAAGCGTCTTGCTGAGCCCATTTCTCTACATCCCAAGTTTTTGTTATCCAACCTTCATAAAAGTCTGGTTCATGGCATACAAGAAGAATTGTTCCTTTATATGCTTTCATCGCCTTTTGCAGCTCTTCTTTTGCTGTAACATCAAGGTGGTTTGTTGGCTCATCAAAGAGTAACCAGTTACTTTCTTCACCCATTAGTTTACATAAACGAACTTTTGCTTGTTCGCCACCGCTTAATTGGTTCAGTGGACGAGAGATATGTTCGTTTTTCAAACCGCATTTCGCTAACATGGCGCGTATCTGATGTTGGTCTAAGCTAGGGAAAGTATTCCAAACATCATCAATTGGTGTTATATTATCAGCTTTTACTTCTTGTTCGAAGTATGATGGATTTAAGAAGTCACCAAGGCTTGTTTTTCCGCTTAATGGTTTAATCTTACCTAAAATTGTCTTCAACAGTGTTGACTTACCGACACCGTTACATCCAACAATTGCAATTTTTTCTCCGCGTTCAATTGTCATCGTTAATTTTGGTAATAGCGGATGTGTATATCCAATTTCTACATTTTCCCCTTCAAAGACGAATCGGCTACTTGCACGACTTTCTTTAAATGAAAACTCAGGTTTAATAGCTGTTTCAGGGCGATCGATACGTTCCATGCGATCAAGTTGTTTTTGACGGCTCTTTGCACGTCCTGTTGTTGAGTAACGAGCTTTATTTTTCGCAATAAAATCTTCTTGCTTTTTAATGAATTCTCGCTGCTTCTCATAAGCGTTGATATGTTGATTTTTATTCATTTCTGCTAGCTCTAGGAATTTTTCATATGTCGCTGTGTAACGCGTCATTTTTGTGAATTCTAGATGGAAAATAATATCGACGCATTTATTCATAAATTCCGTATCATGGGAAATTAATAGGAATGCGTATGGATATTCTTTTAAATAAGTTGTTAACCAATGAATATGTTCAACGTCTAAATAGTTGGTAGGCTCATCTAATAGTAGTACTTCTGGTTGCTCAAGTAGTAATTTTGCGAGTAATACTTTTGTACGTTGTCCACCACTTAATGCTGCAACGTCACGATCTAGACCAATTGCGTCAATTCCAAGACCACGTGCTGCTTCTTCAATTTTAATATCTAATAAATAGAATCCGCCTGCTTCAAGAGCATCTTGAATTTCTGCCATTTGCTCAAGAAGTTCCTCTAATTCTTCCGGTGTAGCAGTTCCCATTTTTTCTGCAACTTCATTTAAAGCTTTTTCTTTTTCAAATAAAGGTAAAAACGCATCTGCTAATACATCACGAATTGTGCGACCAGGTGTTAAAATAGTATGCTGGTCTAAGTAACCGTAATTTGTACCAGGTGTCCATTCTACACGACCTTCGTCATGGATAAGCTGACCAGTAATTATATTCATAAATGTTGATTTACCAACACCGTTTGCTCCAACTAATCCAACATGTTCCCCTGCAAGTAAGCGCATGGATACATCTTTAAATAATGTACGATCACCAAATGTATGGCCTAATTTTTCAACAGTTAATAAGCTCATAATGTCCTCCGTTCATTTCTAAATAGTGTCTTGAATCATGATACTAAATTCTTGGATAGAATGCTATCATTTCCAAAATATATAATGTATTTGACCAGTAGGGTATGCGATTCCAAAAGGATGATGGGTTGCTATGATGTGAAAGAAATAAAAATAAGGTGTAACCATTTAATAAAAGTGGTTACACCTTATTTTTTATTTTAAATAACCACGAACAATTCCGCGTAAGCGATTTGCATGGAATTTGCGCTTATCATTAGAAATATTTTGTGTCATACGGAATGTTGCGGCAGCGACAGCACGTAAGAAATAAGGGAATCCGTAGTGTAAGCGAATAACCCTACCAAAACCACCAGCATAAGAAATGGCACGTTTTAATGATTGTTCATTAATAATTTCCTCTTTTACAGGATGGTATACGAACAGATCTTTTCTAAATAAACCAGTATAATTTTGTTTCATACCGCGTAGTACAAAGTCAGTTTCTTCACCAGCTCCATAAATCGTTCCTGAACCAACACCTAAATCTTCATCAAATGTACCTACATCTTGTACAAATTGCTTTGTGAAGAATAGTGTGAAAGAAGGTCCCATGAATCCATACTTATTATTTAAAATAATGTCTGTATTCGGCGCGTGTATTAAAGAACCCGTTCCTTCAACATTTGTCGTGTTTGTTGAGATAAAATGAACATCTTTATTAGAGTTGAAGGTTTCTAATATACTCTCTAAAACATTTGTTTCATAAATACAATCATCATCTGGAAAAGCGATAAAATCGCCATCCGCTACTTTTAAGCCTGCATTGCGAGCTCTCGATAGTCCTTTAATAGGTGTATAAATGTAATTAATAGAAAATCTATCTTTATATTCATCAAATAAATCAGAGATTGGCGTATCGTTTTGATCTACTACGATAAGTTCGAAGTTTTTGTAAGTTTGTTGTTCAAGTGATTTTAGTAAGTCAAGAATATCATCACGTCTGCCACAAGTAGCCATGATTAAAGAAAATTTCAAGTTTAACAGCTCCTTTTAGAGATTGCGTTTTAAGCCTTTTTGAATCGTGCTAGTATCTTTTCGAGTAGTGAAAAGAGAATTTCATCCTTTGTTATAAAGAGGATAAGGGCATACGTTAATCCACACGTTATTATTACTAGGATAACTTGCAGTATTTGTCCAGATACGATCATATCAATAACGAATGCTATCGGTATAAATGTTAGGGAATAAAAGAGATATTTAAGTTTTTGTATATCGAATAACGTATAATTCACTTTTAGTTTCTTTTTCACATAAATATATTCAAATGTGATTAAGAAACAATTCGCAATTGTTGTTGTAAAAATTGCGGTTGTTGGTGTAAGTACATGGAAGAATATTAGTGCAATATTAGATGCTAAGTTGATAAATCCGCAAATGAATAAAAATCGCACTAAAATGCTTTCTTTCTTTTTTACATAAATAATTTGATTCGATAAAATGGACTCAATGCCAACTGTAATCATATAGAAGGCGAAAACAATTAGTGTATTACCAGCTCCGGCAAACTGTTGTCCACCGTAAATGACAACAGCTCCATGAGCAATGAGCATTAAACCGATTGCAGCAGGGAATAGGGTAATGAAATATACTTTTGAAATTTTATTTAGTAAAGATTCATACTCCATTTCAGACGCATTTCCTGATAAATAAGACAGTCTTGGAACGGTTACTTGTACAACACTTAACATAAGTGTATTAATAATCATCATAATTTGAAAAGCCATTACGTAATATGCAACTTCTTCTTTTCCAACATATATTCCTAAAAAAAGACGATCTAATTGAGTATATAAAATATTAGCATTTGAAAAAATCAAGACTAATAGTAACGGTTTTAAATGAGGAATAATCGTTAAGTCGGAAAAATCAAATTTCACTTGGCGTTTCACATATATAAAGCTAATAGAGTGGTTTAAAAATGTGGATAATACTAATAAACCAGCATATGTTTTGTAATCGTCGACCCCATGAATGAAAGAGAAAAGAAGTACGACATAGATTAATCGAACGATAACGGTTTTTTTAGTGATGAAGTCATAATTTTCATATGCCTCGTTGAACCATTCCACATAAAACATGTTAGATATGAAATTAAAACCGAAAATAAGAAGAACTGGAAATAGACTTTCATGTCCATATCCAATATAACTAAAGAGCACAAAGGCTGATAAAGCCAAAATACTAGTTGTGAAGTTAATTACATAGAGACTTGTAAATAACTTAGAAACTTTCTTCTTATCGTTTTTAATTAAGCTAATTTCACGTAAACCATATTGGTATACACCAAATACGGCGAACACGAAGAAGTAATTGAAAAAAGTTTCAGCAATATTAACGGTTCCGATTGAAGTGGCTCCTAACGTTCGATATGCGTAAGGACCAACTAAAATTGGAAGGATAATATTAAAAGTATTGAGCAGTATTTTATAAAAAATATTTGAAGCAATTGATTTCTGCATAATTTCACCTTTCCATTAAAATAATCCAATTTAATTAAAATACTTGCTATGTCATAGTAAGGTTTTAAACTACAGTTAATTCTTTCAATATAATGAAGTGTAAGGTGTTTTCTACACGATTTACAAATCCTTAAATTGTTTTGTTGACCACCCGTATAAGTGTACCCTACATAAACTTTGTAAAGCAACTGTTGATGGAATAGAACCGTGTTATAAATGAGATTTTATCAATTAGAAAAAGTGAATAGCGAACGGATATGTATAAAAATATTACATAGTATGTGTGAAAAGGAGTAATGGTTGTATGAAGGTGTGGAAATGATTATAAAAAATGAGCGAATATATGATAATTATTCGCTCAGAAGATGTTTTAATGGTAAAGTCCTATATACTCCAAGGTTTACTTAAAGTTAGAACTTCAGCCATTTCCTTGCTTTTGACACGCCCTTTTTTTCTACTTTCTGCACGCTCAGAACCAGTTGTGTGTAGCCAATGTTCTTCTTCAGTTTCAGGCAGTACTTGTGGAACAGATGAAGGTTTTCCGTCTTTTAATGCAACGAATGTAATGAAACATGTTGCAGCTATTCTACGTTCTCCTGCTAATAAATTCTCTGCAATTACTTTTACGAACACTTCCATTGAAGATTTTCCTGTATAACATACGAATGCTTCGTAACAAACAGAATCTGCTTGGTGAATTGGAGTTAAAAAATCTACAGAATCGATAGATGCTGTTACGCAATGTTTACGGCTATGTCTTGCAGCTGCAATTGAAGCGATACTATCAATTTCTGCTAATAATTTTCCTCCGAAAAGTGTTTGATGATTATTTAAATCATTCGGAAAAACACGTGTTGTTTTAATTGCTTTGGATTCTCGCATGAATTTCTTTTCCATATGGTCAGCCCCTATTTTCTGTTTTCAATCAGAATGACATGTATTGTAAGTGGAGTACAAAAATATTAAAAATCCATAGATATTTAATGAAGTAAAGAATTCCAGAAGAGGGTGAGTAAAACTTCTGTATTTGTATTCATGTAACTGAAAGAAAAGTTATCTTATATAAAGTGTAGTGTAAAAGAGGATTCGCTTACATTGCAAGTGAAAAAATTAGGACCCTGTATTTGTCATAGAAATTCCCTATCAGCTGTGTGCCTATTCATGATAGAATCGTTTTGTTATGAATGGAAATAGAGGTGCAATGGACATATGAATCATATACAAACAAATTTTTCGTCTTTTTTCAGTAAAATAATGATTGGTGCGATGCTCGCATTTTTTGTTTACAGTTGTTGGTCTGCGTTCGAAACAAGTAAACAATTTTTTGGAGACAGTACAACAAGTGTAACAATTGTATTGGTTATTTTCGTTATTCTCATGCTGTTGGTAGCATCGATTTTACAGTATCGTTTTACAGATAAACAATTTCTTATTTTCCTTATCGGTACATGTATAGTTGTGAGACTTAGTATGGTTTTATTTGTAGACGTTCCGTTAATCGGTGATATGAAAGCTACGTTTGAGTCTGCAAAGCAGGTTGCAATTGGTAATAGCGTAGAGAATATAGCACAGTTACCTTTTATTATTTATGAATCAATTATTATTCGTATATTTGGCGATACAGTATTCGCATTGCAGTTATTTAATATTTTATTTTGCACAGGGACTGCATTTTTCATTTATCGTATTGCAGCAATCGTTTTTGGAGAAGGATGCGGTCGTATTGCGTCTGTATTTTACGCTTTATATATTCCAAATATATTTATGAGTTCTTTATTAACATCAGAATCACTCGCAATATTTTTATTTTACTTAGCTTGTTACATACTTTTATATAAAGGTTTAGATCATCCTTATATGTGGGTGCTTGCAGCAATTTTATTTGCATGTAGTAATATGATTTTCCCAATGGGGTTATTTCTTCCTATTTTTATTGCTGTATATGTGTTGTTAGTTGAACTTTTTCAATCAGCAATGAAGCAAAAAGTATTATTAAAGATGATAGGGATACTTATTCTATTTTATAGTGCCCATTTTGGTGTGAGTTATGGAATTCAGACAATGGGAATGTCACAATATACGATTTCAAATGAAACGTATGTTCAATCTGTTTTGATTGGAAAAGGTAAAAATGAGAGGGAAATGACAAAGAATCAAAGCGTAACAGAGCGTATTGACCAAAACCTAAAAGAGATTGAAGAAGAAAGATTTAAATTTTTAAAGCCAGTCATTAATCAATTCTCAGATGAGGGAATACATTCTATTCTATTTAAATGTGAAAAACTTATATATATAGCAGTAACATTGTTTATGTCTATTGCTTTATTACACTTTCTTATTAAGAAACAACAAAACGAAGGATATATGTTGTTCTTATTGTTAATTAGTGGATACGTATTGTTAAGACTCTTCCAAGTAGATATGGCATATTACAATCTTATAGTGCCAGCTTTGTTTATTTTGCAAAGCTTTGGTGTTTATATGAGTTATGTGTACTGTCAAAAAATATTCTTCAGAAAATAAAAAGAATCCAGATTGGATTCTTTTTTTTGAATGGAAGATGAGGACTAAGAATTAGTGGAGATAAAGAATCCCTACTGACATAATCTGCACTCTATCGGTTCAGTTCCAGTTGTAAACTATCGGCTGTTAGAGCCATTTTTGAGGAATCGTCTTGAATTCCTTTCATTACTTGTGAAATGGTTTCTAACTCATTTTCAATTTTTTTATTCTGCTCTTTCGAGTTAGACATGTCTTTTACAATTTCTTGGAAGTATTGATCTGTTGCAGACATACCATCTGTTCCTTCAGATACGAGGGAGCTAATTTGTTTGACTGAAGAAGAGACACGAATAATTTGTTCATTTGTTTTTTCAACGAGCTTTGTCACGTTGGATATGGATTCTTTCGTTTGCTCTGATAACTTTCGAATTTCTCCAGCTACAACGGAGAAGCCCTTACCAAATTCCCCAGCACGAGCAGATTCAATAGCAGCATTTAGTGCGAGTAAGTTTGTTTGCTCCGCAATTGATTTTACAATATCTATGATTTCGTTAATTTTGTTAGAAATATCGAGAAGTTCATGAGTATCTGTAATGATAGTTTCCATGTTCGTTTGAATGTATTCCATTCGTTTATTTTGCTGATTTAATTGCTCTTTCCCTTTATTCGCTTTTTCCTCCGATGTTGTAGCTAATGATGTACCTGTTTTGGCAATTTCTACAATAGTTTCAGATTTAGCGGTTAACTGTTGAATAGAAGTGCTCGTTTTTTCAGATACAGATGCTAGTTCTGTTGCAATATGCGTAATGGTCATAGCTGTTATTTCTTTTTCTTTTTCATGTTCTTTTTGCATTCTTTCATATTCAGATTCATAAGCGGCAATAACGAGTTCTTGTTCAAGGGTGAATAATTTATTTATAACGTTTATAGAATATGAAAAATCGTCAATTGTTTTAATTTTTGTTTGCAATATCTTCATGATAGAGCGGAATAATTCTTGATAAGCGGCAGTATACCATTTTCTATGTAAGCCAATTTGTACATGTCTTTTGGCAATTCGAACACGTTGTTCAATAAAATCTTCATGCATATCTCCGCTGAATAATTCTTTTATATGTGTTTTTAAAGTTTGCTTTAGTTTTGGAATAGAACTATAACGTTCAATAATAGTAATTAAATTTGGCTGTTTTGTAATATTGGCATAGAATTTTTCCGTAATCCAATCAATTTCTTCATAAATAAAGGGCTGTAGTACCTTTACGATTTGTAAATCTTCCTTTGAAATATGTAGCATATCCATTTGAATTTTCAATTCAGAATTAGTAGGCACGTTAAAGGTGATTTGTTGATCCTTACTTAATTCAAATATACTGGCGTATGTTTTATTTGTATGTTTTTTAAAAAACCCAAGCATCGTTCTTCCCCCTGTGTATAAAGCGTTTTCATTTTTGGTTCTATTATAATTATATATTTTTATATACAATTACTCTATATTAGTGTGTAGAATAGTATATAAATTAAGAGAATTCTATGTAGAATTCTCTTAATGGCCTTTATTAATTTTAGCATGTGTTTTAAAGAAAACTGGGAAATGTACATTATATATTACAGTGACAACACGAATAATGAATGTTACTAATAAACAAACATAGAAAGCTAATACGTGTGCCCCCATTGCATATGTGATTAGGAAACTAATTGCTCCTAAAATAGAAGCGATTGCGTAAATCTCTTTTCGGAATACGTAAGGGATATCTTGAGCGCAAATGTCACGCAAAATACCGCCTCCAATACCTGTAATGACTCCCATTGAAACAACTAGAAATGAGGCGTCAACATGATGTGACATTGCCGCATTTGCACCAATGGCTGTAAAAACACCTAGGCCAACAGCATCAGAAAGCATAATAACGACTTGCAGTTTATTGATACGTTCAAAAAACATACAAGTAAATAATGCTGATAATACGCTTACGAAAAAGTAAATGGGTTTAACAAATGCGACAGGAGGCAGGTTACCGATCATAATATCACGAATAATACCGCCGCCGAGCGCAGTAGCTACAGCTAAACAAAGGACACCGAATAAATCTAAATCTTTTTTTAAACCAACTAATGTACCGGAAATAGCAGCGGCGATAATGCCAAGAAACGTAAATATGTCGATTAATAACATTGCTGTAATCCCTTCCTCCTAAAGATGTTCCAGAGAAAAAATATACACTAAAGTTATGTAAATAACAATGCATTTTCGTTACATGTAGAAAAAAAGAAAAAATGAGGAAAGAAAGCGCTTGAAAATACAAATAATCTTTTTTCTGTAAGGTAAGGTTGGGGTAGAAATGTGAGACGTTTAATTAAAAAATATATGTTATAATAAATATTTGAGATGAGAAAAAAATATTAACTGTATAGATTGAAATTAGGTAATAGTTATGGAGGTTCTAGATGTTAAGCGAAAATAGTAAAAGTAATAAATTTGAAAATTTTCTACTAATCTTTATTTTGTTGCAACCGATTTTAGATTTGCTTACAGCGTTCTGTATCATGGTTTTAAAAATTGATACGACCATTGGAGTTATTACACGCTTATTCGTTATGTTCCTAAGCGGGATATATATTTTAATTCAAACGAAGAAACAAGGAAATATAAAATATATATTGTATATAATCTTAGTAGGGATAGTCTTTACAATCGGATTGGTAAATAACAAGCTTACAAAAAACCCTATGGTACTTACAGAAGAAATTAAATTTATAGCAAAAGCTTTATATCCTTTTGTTATGCTTACTTGTTATGTGTTTGTATTCAAGTCTTTAAAAGAAAAAAGCCATTCAAATTCAAAAATGCGTGACTACATTACGTATGCATCACTAATTATAGGGGTAGTAATGGTAGCTTCGATTACTACTGGAACAGATTATAATAGTTATGAATGGGTAAAATTAGGATCACGCGGTTGGTTTTATGCAGGTAACGAGCTAGGATCTATTTTAGCCATCATGTGTCCAATTGTTATTTTGTATTCAATTGAAAAAACAAAAAGTATAGGTAAAGCGTACTATTGGATTCCTTCAATTTTAGTTGTTTATTCACTATTTGCAATTGGAACAAAGGTTGGCGTAGGAGCAATCTTTGGATCAATGGCTATCGCAGTTGTTATGTGCTTTATTCAAGCATTTACACAACGTAAAGATGGAAAGAAACATGCCTATTTATTAAATGGTTTTCTTGCAATGACTGTATTTGTAGGCATATTGGCATATACACCTTTTTCACCATTTATGAAAAATATGGGATTTCATTTCCAATTGATTGAACAAGAACAGAGTGTGAAAAAGGAAGAGAAAAAGAAGGAGGAAGCTAAAGAGCATAAACCTCCTGTGACAGAGAAAGAAAAGGAAAAAGAGAAAGAAAAAGAAAAAGTAGCGGAGAAAAAAGAAGAAACGCAAGCTCTTATTTTTAGTGGGCGTCAATTATTTGAACAGATGTATAAAGATTTCTATAATGAAGCTCCAATGTCTCAAAAATTATTAGGAATGGGTTACGCCGGTAACTATAAAGAACAGCCGAAGTTAATTGAACGTGACTTCCATGATTGGTTCTATTCTTTCGGAATCATAGGGTTCATTTTACTTGTAATTCCATTTTTATACTTTGGTATTAAATTTATTGCATGTATATTTACTAAATTTAAACAAATATTCACTGTGAAATATGCAATGGTGATTGCAGCGATACTTCTCGGATTAGGTATTTCATTCATGGCTGGTCATATTTTAATTGCACCTGGAGTGAGTTTCTACTTAGTAGTAATCATGGCATATTTAATAGTTGACCTGGAAATTGAATGATAGAAAAATAAAAGCTAGCATATGTTAGCTTTTATTTTGTTATAGTAAATAAAAAGAAAAAAATGGGGGATGTAAGAAATGAAAGTGTTGCATATGAATGCTGGTGCAGAAGAAGGTGGGGGAAAAACACATATTATTTCACTTTTATCTCAATTTTCAAAGGAAGAAGTGGAATTAATGGTATTTGAAGAAGGTGCAATTGCTAGAGAGGCGAGAAACCTTGGCATTCAAGTGCATGTTTTTACCCAATCATCTCGGTACGACCTATCAATTCTTTCAAAAATAAAAGCATTTATTAATGAAAATCAATTTGACATTGTGCATACACATGGCGCACGAGCAAATTTCTATCTCTCCCTCTTGAAAAAAGGTATAAAAGCGAAATGGATAATGACTGTCCACAGTGATCCAACTTTGGATTTTATGAAGAGGGGATTAAAAGGATGGGTATTTACGAAGTTAAATTTACGTTCTTTCAGGAAGGTAGATTTGTTCTTTGCAATTACGGAGAACTTTAAGAGAAACATAATAAAACTAGGTGTACCAGAAGAAAAGATTTGTACGGTTTATAATGGAATTGAGTATGATAGTAATCCGGTAAAACCTTATGATAAGAGTGAATTTGGCATCGATGAAGGAGTATTTACAGCTATTCAAGTAGCGCGTCTTCATCCTGTTAAAGGTCATGATATTTTATTTGAAGCATTACAAAAAATTAAAATTCCCAATATAAAGGTACTCTTGCTTGGTGATGGTCCTATAGAAGTAGAATTAAAAGAGATGGTGAAACAAAAGGGTCTAGAGGATAAAGTAATGTTTCTAGGTTTTCGTACAGATTCAAAAGAATTATATGCATCTGCACACATTAATTTGTTAACCTCTTATAGCGAAAGTTTCCCTCTCGTTTTATTAGAAGCGGCTAATCAACGCTTAACGTCTATTGCAACAAATGTAGGCGATATGAGAAAGTTAATAGTTGATGATACGTATGGATGGATTGTACCGATTGGTGATGCGGATTCATTAGCAAACGCATTAGAAAATGCTTACGAAAAATGGTTGAATGGTGAATTAGAAGCGATGGGAAATCGTTTATATAATCACGCATCTACTCATTTCTCGCTAAAGAATTTGTATGAAGATACTTATAATGCATATAAAAAACTTTTACTGAAATAGAGAGGATAGTTAATCATGGAAGTAAAAACGGTTGATATTCTAGGTGTTCCTTTTTCTACAATGACAATGGATGAAACAATCCAATATTTGAAGGGACAACTAGAATTGGAGCGAACGCATACTTTTCAGGTAGTAACAGCGAATCCTGAAATTGTTATGTGTGCAAAAAAGGATGAAACATTCCATAAAACATTATTAAATACAGATTTAATTACACCTGATGGTATTGGAGTTGTAAAAGCAAGTGGTATGCTAGGTACACCTTTAAAGGAACGTGTAGCAGGTTTTGATTTAATGTGTAATTTATTTGCGAAGCTATCAGAAGAGAATAAACCGGTATCTGTTTTCTTACTTGGTGCAAAACCGCATGTTGTACAAGCTGCAGCAGATCATTTAACGAAGACGTATTCAGCTGTATCTATTGTAGGTATACAAGATGGGTATTTTAAACAAGAAGAAGAAGAGAATATCGTTTCTCGTATTCAAGAAGTAAAACCAGATCTATTACTTGTCGCACTTGGTTTCCCAAGACAAGAGAACTTTATCCAAACTAATAAGTATCGTTTAGAAACGAAAATGGCTGTTGGAGTAGGTGGAAGTTTAGACGTATGGGCTGGAGAGGTAAAACGTGCACCAAAATGGATTCAAGCGATCCATTTAGAGTGGTTTTATAGATTGTGTAGTAATCCAACGCGCTGGCGCCGTCAGTTAGTATTAGCGGAATTTTTAAAAGAAATCATGCGTTCGAAAAAGTAGCGGAATATCGCTACTTTTTTATTTGGCTATTTTTGATAAATTGAAGTTTTGTTTATCTAATACTGATTGTTGCCCCTCAATAATCGGGCGTTTCATGACAGTATATTTTCAGTCTAACTTCTTTGCTCCAGCTGAATTTTGAGGTAGGGTTCTTACGGCCCTCAAATAGTGGGATATGTATTTGGCTTTTTGGGAATGATGAAGGAGAATTTTTTACAAAGTATTTTACTTATACAATTCACACATGTAAAATGATGTGTAAAGACAGCTGTGTAAGGAGGACTTCTTGTGGGCAAGGTGAAAGAAATTTCGAAGCGAAAGCTACTTGGTATAGCGGGGCTTGGATGGTTATTTGATGCAATGGATGTTGGAATGCTTTCATTTGTAATGGTAGCGTTGCAAAAAGATTGGGGATTAAGTACGCAAGAAATGGGCTGGATAGGCAGCATTAATTCAATTGGTATGGCAGTCGGGGCGCTCGTTTTTGGAATACTATCAGATAAAATAGGGCGGAAATCAGTCTTTATTATTACATTATTACTATTTTCTATCGGTAGTGGTTTAACTGCTTTAACGACGACACTTGCGATGTTCCTTGTTTTACGATTTTTAATTGGTATGGGGCTTGGTGGAGAACTTCCAGTTGCTTCTACATTAGTATCAGAGAGCGTTGAAGCACATGAACGTGGAAAAATAGTTGTGCTATTAGAAAGTTTTTGGGCAGGTGGATGGCTAATTGCAGCTCTTATCTCGTATTTTGTTATCCCGAAATATGGTTGGGAAGTGGCGATGGTATTGAGTGCGGTTCCGGCACTATATGCTTTATATTTAAGATGGAATTTGCCAGATTCTCCGAGATTCCAAAAGGTTGAAAAAAGACCATCTGTTATCGAAAATATAAAGTCAGTTTGGTCTGGGGAATATCGTAGGGCAACAATTATGTTATGGATTCTATGGTTTTCTGTTGTCTTTTCCTATTATGGAATGTTCCTTTGGTTACCTAGTGTAATGGTATTAAAAGGATTTAGTTTAATAAAAAGTTTCCAATACGTACTTATTATGACGTTAGCTCAATTGCCAGGGTATTTCACTGCTGCTTGGTTTATTGAACGTCTTGGTCGTAAGTTTGTTTTAGTTACGTATTTGATTGGTACAGCGTGCAGTGCTTACTTGTTTGGAGTGGCAGAGTCATTAACGGTACTAATCGTAGCAGGCATGTTACTATCCTTCTTTAATTTAGGTGCTTGGGGTGCATTATATGCTTATACACCTGAACAGTATCCAACGGTTATTCGTGGTACAGGTGCAGGGATGGCAGCAGCATTCGGTCGTATTGGTGGTATTCTTGGGCCTTTATTAGTAGGATACTTAGTTGCTTCACAGGCTTCATTATCACTAATATTTACGATTTTCTGTGGATCAATTTTAATTGGCGTAGTTGCTGTAATTGTACTTGGGCAAGAAACGAAGCAACGAGAATTGGTATAAGGTAAAACTTTAATCAGTGAGTGATCTGATTATTGGCCAGTACCAATTGTGTTTTAGAGCAGTAAAAATAAGGGCTCATGTTTTCGCATTCAGTGATTTTTACTGCCTACAAATAACGGAATAAAAAGGCAGGGGGAACCGTGGTGGTTCCCTTTTTTCTGTTTTTTTAGATAAGTAATGGTATAGTAAGAAAAAGGGAATGTTCCTTATAAAAGCGAATGTATACAACAGGACATACGGACAAAAGAATTAGGTGGTTGAAGAAATGAAAATTTTACTAATCATGGAAGAAGCAGAAGAGCGAAGAAGTTTAGTTGAAAAATTTACTGAAAATATAAGGAATGTAGAATGTTTTGAAGCAAATACAGGAACAGAATCATTATTTATGATGAAGAAGCATACACCAGATTTTGTTTTTTTAAATTCCAAATTACTAGATGGAACAGGTTTTGAATATGCGAGTTTATTACGGGAAGTAAATTGTTATACGAAATTTATTTTTATGGGTGAAGATATAGAAGAGTCCATTACAGCATTTCGTTTTCAAGCAGTTTATTATTTACTACGCCCATTTCGCGAAGAAGATTTGCAATTCCTTTTATATAGAATGGGTAAAGAGCAAGGCGAGAAAGCAAAGAGTTATTTGCGAAAACTACCGATAGAAGGTCAAGAGGGGATTAGGTATGTTTCCCCTGATGATATTGTATATATAAGCAAAAATAAGGAAAACAAAACGGTTTCAATTTATACAACAAATAATCAGTATATTTCAACATATACACTTCAGGAGCTGGAAAATAAGCTAAATGCATATGATTTTTTACGTGTGCATAAAAGTTATTTAATTAATATGTCATATGTACAAGAACTAAAACCTTATTATAATGGCACATATAATCTGTATTTAGATAAATATGATGAGCAACCGATTCCAGTTAGTCGTAATTATGTGAAACGACTTCGAAATAAAATTGAATTGTAGCAGATAATGCGAACTTTTTAACATGATAAACTAAAAATCCTTCATGATAGGGAGGATTCAAGTTAAATATTCAGAAAATTTAGTACAATCCCACTAAGAAATAGTATTGGGGGGATTGTATGTGAGAACATTGAAGTCGATTTTACTTTGGGGAGTTATTGCAGCAGTAGGAGCAGGTGCATTTGGTGTAATAGCTTTATCACAAGGTGAAACTATTAATGCCGTATGGCTCTTAGTAGCTGCGGTATGTGTGTATGCAGTTGCTTATCGCTTTTATAGTAGATTTATAGCGAGAAAGGTATTCGGTTTAGATAATAATCGGCAAACGCCAGCCCATACATTAAATGATGGAAAAGATTATGTTCCGACAAATAAGTGGGTATTATTTGGGCATCATTTTGCAGCAATTGCTGGGGCTGGGCCTTTAGTAGGACCAATTTTGGCGGCACAAATGGGATATTTACCAGGGACAATATGGATTATTGTTGGTGTAGTTGTCGCTGGAGCTGTGCAAGATTTTGTAATTTTATTTGCTTCGATGAGACGTAATGGTAAATCTTTAGGAGAAATGATTAAAGATGAGATTGGTCCTGTTACAGGACTTATTGCAATGATCGGTATTTTAGGCATTATGATTATTTTATTAGCGGTATTAGCATTAGTAGTAGTAAAGGCGCTTGTCGGAAGTCCTTGGGGAATGTTTACAATAGCAGCAACGATTCCTATCGCTATTTTAATGGGAGTGTATATGCGCTACATTAGGCCTGGACGGGTTGGTGAAGGGTCGGCAATCGGAATTATCCTACTTATACTGTCTCTTATTGGAGGGCAGTATGTAGCGGAAAATCCAGCACTTGCAAGCATGTTTACATTTAGCGGCGAAACAATTGCTATTATGCTTATTGTATATGGATTTATCGCATCGGCATTACCAGTTTGGATGCTTTTAGCACCACGTGATTATTTAAGCACATTTTTAAAAGTCGGAACAATTGTAGGATTAGCAATCGGTATTTTAATTGTAGCACCAGAGCTACAAATGCCAGCAGTTTCGAAATTTATTGATGGAACTGGTCCTGTGTTCTCTGGAAACTTATTCCCGTTCTTATTTATTACTATTGCTTGTGGTGCAGTGTCTGGATTCCATGCTCTCGTTTCATCAGGTACGACGCCGAAGATGATTGAGCAAGAGGGACACGCACAGCCAATCGGTTATGGAGCGATGTTAATGGAGTCATTTGTAGCGGCGATGGCGATGATTGCAGCTTGTGTATTAACACCGGGAACTTATTTTGCAATTAATAGTCCCGCAGCACTTATCGGTACAGATGTCTCACAGGCAGCTCAAGTTATTTCCTCATGGGGATTTGCTATTACACCAAATGAACTAAAAGATCTCGCTGTAAATGTTGGAGAGCAAACGATTTTATCACGTACAGGTGGTGCGCCAACGTTAGCGATAGGTATGGCATATATTTTCTCACAAGTAATAGGTGGAACGGCCATGATGGCATTTTGGTATCATTTTGCGATTCTCTTTGAAGCGTTATTCATTTTAACAACGATTGATGCTGGAACGCGTGTAGGCCGATTTATGATTCAAGATATTTTAGGGCATGTATATAAGCCATTTGGGAAAACGGATTCTACATTAGCAAATGTAATAGCTACAACGTTATGTGTATTAGGATGGGGCTATTTCTTATATCAAGGGGTAGTTGATCCGCTTGGTGGAATTAATACATTATGGCCACTTTTCGGTATTGCAAACCAAATGTTAGCAGGTATTGCATTATTACTTGGAACGACAATTTTGTTCAAAATGGGGAAAAAGGCATATGTTTGGGTGACGCTTATTCCAACTGTCGGATTGCTTATTGTAACGATGACGGCGGGTTATCAAAAGCTATTTCATGAAAACCCTAAAATAGGATTTCTATCCCACGCAAAGGTGTTTCAAGGAGCATTAGACGAGGGGAAAGTGTTAGCGCCAGCTAAAAATGTCGCTCAAATGAAGCAAATTATTTTCAATGATTATATTGATGCGGCACTTTGCGGGATTTTTATGATAGTTGTAATCGCTGTATTAATTTCTGCAATTCGAATTTGGATTCAAGTATTAAGAAATAAGCCGATGCCGCTAAAAGAGGCACCATATATTTCTAGAGATGAAAGTGAGTCGAGGAACTATGCTTAAAAGACTATGGAAAGTATGGGGACAAAGGAAACACTTTATTAGTTTACTTGTTGGAGTGCCAAGCTATGAAACATATGTAGAGCATATGAAAAAGCATCATCCAGAAGAAGATGTTGTATGTCAAAAACAGTTTTTTGCAGAAGCACAAGAAGCTAGATTTAATGCAAAGGGTGGAAAGATCTCGCGCTGTTGTTAGTGAAAAGGACGAATTTTCGTCCTTTTTTATTTTTTGCTGTTCCACGTGAAACAGCAAAAAATAAATAAAAATCTTTGGGAATTATAGGAACTTCGTATACAATAAAATAAGGAAAGGGATAGATAGAAAAGTAGGGAGATTATTTTATGTTAAGGGATTTATTTGTAAACACAACAATTATTCTTTCCTTTATTTTTATTGGAGGTCAGCTTTTAAGAGATAAACCGTTAAAAGAAGGGTTCTCTGTTTGGCAGAAATGTGTAGTGGGCATTCTTACTGGAATATTAGGTATATTACTAATGTATTTCGGTGTTCATGTTGGTACTATCCTATTAGATTTACGTTACTTAGCTGTTATTCTAGCCGTCATAATTGGAGGCCCAATAGCGAGTACTATAACTGTTAGTATGATTTTAGTAACTAGGTTATTATTTATGGATTATTCCTTAGCGTCTCAAGTGGCCTTTTATACAATTATTGCAATAGGATTAGGTAGTATCTTTATTTCGCGTCTAAATCTTTCTCTAGGAGAAAAATGGGCATGGTTACATACATATATTTTATCTATTCTAATTCCCTCACTATATATATGGTTGATTAAAGATATTAACATAGTGGGATTATATTTAATTTCTAGTATTATTACAGGCTATATAACATTCATAGGTGCAAATTATGTTTTACAATCCAATGAGTTATTTCAAACGATGAAGCAATATGCAACGATAGACGCGTTAACAGGTTTAGGAAACGTAAGACAGTTTGACTTAGAGATGAATCGTCATATTAGTAATAAGCGCATGGAAAATGATTCACTTTGTTTACTACTTATAGATATTGATCATTTTAAGTATGTAAATGATACGTATGGGCATCCTGCAGGAGATGAAGTATTAAAACAAATAGGGCGTATTTTACGAGAAGTTTCAACGTTTCCAGATTTGGCCTTCCGAAAGGGTGGAGAGGAGTTCGCGCTTCTGATACCGAGGAAGGGATTAACTTACGGAATGCGTATGGGGGAACAAGTTCGCACAGCTGTTGAGAAACATTCATTCCAATTGTTAAATGGAACAAAAATAAAAATTACAGTTTCAGTAGGAATTTCGGTATATGAACAGTCACCAGAGCAATTTATTCAAGCTGCTGATGACGCGTTATATTACTCCAAAAGAAATGGTAGAAATCAGGTCAGTTCTGCATCTTAAAGGTAAGATGACCGGAAGAGCTTATAAAAAACACCCACAGAGAGGGAATATATGAACTCTGTGGGTGTTTTCATTTAGTTAGACAAGTTCTTTTGATGCAACGAATTTACGATATGCACCATGATGTGTTGGGCCTACGTATTCGTTGATCTTGAATGAATAACGAATAGCAGCTGTGATAAATTCTTTAGCAGTTTTTACCGCTTCTTTCACAGATTTTCCTTTTGCAAGCTCTGCTGTAATTGCAGCAGAATATGTGCAACCTGCGCCGTGTGTATTTGTTGTATCAATTTTTTCTGATTCTAAAAGATCAAATGTTTCTCCATCATATAGGACGTCGATTGCAGTTTCCGTACCAAGCTTGCTACCGCCTTTAATTAGGACATATTTCGCACCTAAAGCGTGGATTTTTTTCGCTGCTTCTTTCATGTCTTCAAGAGAATTAATTTTCACACCACTTAATTGATAAGCTTCAAATAAGTTTGGTGTTACAACTAATGCCTTTGGAACAAGAACGTCACGTAAGCAATCATTCGTTTCAGGATGTAATGCTTCATCAGCACCTTTACATACCATAACAGGGTCAACTACTACATTTTTGAAATTATGTTTTTCGATTGTTTCTGCAACCATTTCAATAATTTCTACTGATCCAAGCATACCTGTTTTTAAAGCATCTACTCCAACACCTTCAATTGTCGTTTCTAACTGTGGTTTTAATGTAGAAGCTGGGATTGGGAATACGTTATGTGCCCAACCGTTATGTGGATCCATCGTTACGATTGTCGTAAGAGATGTCATTCCGTATACACCAAGTTCTTGGAATGTTTTTAAATCTGCTTGTATACCAGCACCGCCACTTGTGTCAGAACCAGCGATAGTAAGTGCTTTATTTAATGTCATTATGAAAGCCCCCTCAGGTGATATAATGAAAACTATGTTTTCACCATTATATCAATGTTATGAATAAGTACAAAGTGAAAAGTAGATGATTTATTTGAGGAGCTATTTAAAATCTTGTATGTAGGAGACGAATTATGTTTCAAGAGAATCGTACAAATGAATTAGTTATATTAAAAGAAATTGCAGAAACACTAAATACATCAAATGATATGTACCATGTACTGCAAGCGGTGCTAGAAAAATTGCTCAGTGTAACAGGTCTAACGACGGGCTGGATTTTTCTTGCGGATGAAAATGGGAAATATACGAAGTTAATCGATTACCAGTTACCAGAGGCACTTACATATGAAAATAAACGCCCGATGTGTGAAGGTGAGTGTTGGTGTTTACGTGGCTTTGTGGATGGGAAATTAGAGCGAGCGGTTAATATTATTGAATGTAAAAGAATTAATAATGCAATTGAATATAATTGGGGAGATACAGAAGGAATCCTTCATCATGCTACGGTTCCTTTAAAGGCTGGAGGAGAGAAATTTGGTGTTTTAAATGTAGCTAGTCCAGGTAAAACACATTTTTCGGAAGAAGAATTAGTATTGCTCCAATCAGTTGCTTTCCAAATCGGAACGGCCTTAAAGCGAACAAAATTATATGAAAATGAAAAGCGAAGAGCACATTATTATGTGAAATTGGAGCGGTTTATTCAAGCTTTAAAAACGATTCATAAGTTTAATATATTACCTGAAAATGTGGTAAATCACGTAGGTGAAGTATTTCAGTGGAATCAAGTGTCGTTTTTTATTAGGGAAGAAATAGAGTTATCTTTGCGAGCTTCTTATGGTCAGGAAGAGTTACAAGAGGATGTAAAAGAAGCGGCAAAGAAGGCGTTAGAACAAGGTAAGCTAGCTCTATTAAAACATCTAAATGGAGTTGTTATTGCTACACCAATACATATCCAAAATCATATATTTGGTGTTTTATGTGTTAGTTTAAATAATGGGGAATTTGATGTTAATACAATAGATGTAATTCAAGCATTATCGAATCACGTTTCATTAATAATAGAGAATTTAAGATTAAACGAACAGCGCCGTGAACTCGTACGAATGGAAGAAAGAAACCGATTAGCGAGGGATTTACATGATTCTGTTTCGCAAAAATTATTTTCATTAACCTTTATGACAAAAGGGGCTGAAGCTGTTTTAAAAGGTCAAAATGAAAAGGTTGATCAATCTTTGCATGAGATGCGTGAACTAGCGCAAGGAGCTTTAAAGGAAATGAGAACATTAATTTGGCAGCTTCGTCCGGCAGGTTTAGAAAAAGGCTTATTACCAGCTTTAAAGCAGTACGGTGAAAACTTGGGATTGAAAATTCGTGAACAAGTTACAGGTGTTCGTGATTTGCCGCGTGTAGTAGAGGAAGCGCTATGGAGAATTGGTCAAGAAGCTTTAAATAACGTAAGTAAACATGCGAATGTCAGAGAAGCAACGATTTATTTCAAAGTGACGGAGAAGAATGTATCATTAGAAATAGTCGATCAAGGAAAAGGCTTTGTAGAAAAGGATATAAAAGAGAAGAAATCACTCGGCATGACTACGATGCGCGAAAGAGTAGAATTAATTGGTGGAACAATTAAAATTGTAAGTGATAAGAAAAGAACCAGTATAAAAGTAAACGTACCATTATGATGTGAAAATGAGGGAAGTTTGTGAAAATAAAAGTATTGTTAGTTGATGATCATACAGTCGTTTTAAAAGGATTAGCATTTTTCTTAAGTACGCAAGAAGATTTAGCGTTAGTTGGAGAAGCGAATAATGGGAAAGAAGCATTAGTGAAAGTAGGGGAGACAGATCCTGATGTTGTACTAATGGATTTATATATGCCCGAAATGGATGGTGTTGAGGCAACGGCGTGTATCAAACAAGAATATCCGGATGTGAAAGTAATAGTATTAACTAGCTTTTCTGATCAGGCACATGTTTTACCAGCATTAAGGGCGGGAGCAAGCGGCTATATTTTAAAAGATGTAGAACCAGACCAACTTGTTGAAGCTATTCGAAGCGCCTATAAAGGTAATATTCAATTACATCCAGATATAGCAACCGCTCTTCTCTCTCAAACATTACCTGTGGAAGAAAAGGAAGAAGAACCTTCTATTCAAGTGGATGTGCTAACAGCAAGAGAAAATGAAGTGTTGCAGCTATTAGCAAAAGGGATGAGTAATAAAGAAATCGCTTCGGTTTTAGTTATTACAGAAAAAACGGTAAAAGCTCATGTAAGTAGTATTTTGAGTAAATTACATTTATCTGATCGCACGCAAGCGGCGTTATATGCAGTGAAAAATGGAATTGTATAAGACAAAAGTCGTAAGACCTAGTTCGCCTTTGGAAGGTGGACTTTTTTTATGGAAAAATACGTCTATGTGAGGACGAAATTATCTTGATATAAAGATAAAATATGTTTTGTAAGCAACAAACAACAATTACAAGGGATACCTTTTTTGAAAGCATATAACAACAGAAGAGCTAGTATTAGGAGGAAAACATAATGACAACAGTTTTATTCGTAAAAGCAAACAACCGTCCAGCGGAACAAGCAGTTAGTGTGAAATTATATGAGGCATTTTTAGCAAATTACAAAGAAGCACATCCAAATGATACAGTAGTAGAACTTGATTTATATAAAGAAGAATTACCATACGTAGGCGTAGACATGATTAATGGTACATTCAAAGCAGGTAAAGGATTTGATTTAACAGAAGAAGAAGCAAAAGCAGTAGCAGTTGCTGATAAGTACTTAAATCAATTCCTAGAAGCTGATAAAGTTGTTTTCGGTTTCCCATTATGGAACTTAACGATTCCAGCAGTACTACACACATATATTGATTATTTAAACCGAGCTGGTAAAACGTTTAAATATACGCCAGAAGGTCCAGTTGGTTTAATTGGAGATAAGAAGATTGCATTGTTAAACGCGCGCGGCGGTGTATATTCTGAAGGTCCAGCAGCTGAAGTAGAAATGGCTGTTAAATATGTAGCAAGCATGATGGGCTTCTTCGGTGCAACAAATATGGAAACAGTAGTTATTGAAGGACATAACCAATTCCCAGATAAGGCAGAAGAGATCATTACAGCGGGTCTTGAAGAAGCAGCTAAAGTAGCAAGCAAATTTTAATTGAAAATAGAATCGTCACTCGAAAAAAGTAGCATTAACGTCTATATGTTAATGCTACTTTTTTATATTTTAAGTTCGTCAGCCAATTTTTCCAATTGAACTCGATCTTGTATGTAATAAGTTCTTCCGTCTTTTTTTAAGTAATTATGCTGGCAAAACTGGTTTAATACATATAAAAGGTGACGGTAGCTGACATTTAAGTATTCCGAAGCCTCGGTATGTTTTTCTGTATAACTGTTATTTTGTTCTGTTAATAGAATAAATGCCGCTAATCGATTTTCGAACGGATAACTATTGTTTTTGGCATAACTTTCTGTTCGGGTAATTGTTTTTTCACCGATAAATTTGCATAGTTTTTGTAGAAAGGTAGCATCTTGCAATAAAAGATGCTGACAATCTTTAAGAGGAAGCGCCAAGCACATACATTCTTCAATCACTTCCACCGTTTTCGTAACAGATTCTACACCAATTAACCCTAATTCTCCAATAAACGAAGGTGCTTGAATAAAGTTAATTAAGGAAACCTTCCCGTTTTTGTGACTCATATATATTTTTGCTTTACCGGAAATTAAGTAATAAAGATAAGGGAAATCAACCCCTTCATTACATATCCTTTCTTTCTTTTGAAAGGAATGTAGTTCAGCATATGGTAAGACATCAAAAGAAAAAAGAGCATGGAAGTTGTAAGTTTGTATGTAACGAGAGATTTCTTCGCTATTTTTGCTGACTTTCATATTTTCACCTCATGTTTAGTATGAGATATCTCCTATTATTTTTACAAGGAAGAATGGTACGATTTATGTGAATTTGTTTTTGTAGAAAAGAGAGTGTGAGGGGACTATGAAAAAATATAAAACACTATTATTTGATGTAGATGATACATTGTTAGATTTTCAAAAGGCTGAGAGGATAGCGTTACGTATGCTTTTTGAGGAGAAAGGGATTCCTCTAACTAGCGAGGTTGAAGCACAGTATAAAAAAGTTAATAAAGGTCTTTGGGATGATTTTGAAGAAGGTAAAATAAATCGTGATGAAGTAGTAAATACAAGATTTTCGGTTTTATTTAAAGAATATGGACAAGAAGTGGATGGGATATTATTCGAAAATAATTATCGCAGTTACTTAGAAGAAGGGAATCAACTCATACAAGGCGCGTTTGAATTTATAAATCAAATTCAAAGGGAGTACGATTTATATATAGTGACAAACGGTATTTCTAAGACGCAAGATAAACGTTTACGTAATGCAGGATTACATGCCTTGTTTAAAGATATTTTCGTTTCTGAAGATACGGGATTCCAAAAGCCGATGAAAGAGTATTTTGATTATGTTTTCGAACGAATTCCTAATTTTTCCTTTGAAGAAGGACTCATTATTGGGGATTCGTTAAGTGCTGATATTAAAGGTGGATATGTAGCGGGAATTGATACTTGTTGGTTTAATCCAGAAAAGAAATCAAATAATAGCGAGATTGTGCCAACATATGAAGTACAAAATTTTGAAGAGTTATATGCGTTATTGAAGCAACGTGTGTAATAAAAATAGGCAGTGGAACTTTTGTCCCTACTGCCTATTTTTATTCGTTTGTAGCTTCGTTGTTTTTAGGAAGTGGAAATGCATTACCAATCGCTGCCGCTCCAAGCATCGGTAATAGTAAATTGAGCGGGAAAAACATGAGTAATAGTAGTGTTATAGCAATTGGTTTTCTTAATGCATAGCTTGAAATTGCTGTTGTGACAATGGCTACCGAAGCAATTGGATCTATAGGGATAATGGAAGCTATAGCATATCCGATACTAGATCCAGCGAATATAATTGGGAAAATGTGTCCGCCACGCCAACCTGTATTTAAACAAACGGCAGTAATACATAATTTTAAAACCCCTGAAAGAAGTAGTACCCAGAAGGATAAATGGCTCCATTCAACGACTAAATCTTTTAATTGATGTTCTCCGGAGAATAATGTGTATGGGAGAAAAGTTCCTGCAATCCCTAATAAAATACCACCGATAATTCCAAGGATAAGTTTGTATTCCCTAAAAGGATGAATGAATTTCTCTAATGTGAATTCTAATTTAAAATAAAAGAATCCAACTATAGCACCAATACTAGCAAGTGGTAGAAAGGCAATCCATTCATTAAGAGAAAGGGAACCTTCCCCAAAATCAACGATAAAGGATCCACGATTATCAAATTTACTAAGTAATAAATAAATGGAAAAACCAGCGAAAGTAGTAGCTAAATATACAATCGCTTTTTTTCCTTTAGAAAATTCATTAATTTGCTCACCCTCATTTTCATTTGGAGCTAAATAACCGAATAATGGCGCGTTAAAAATTACACTTAAAGTAGCACCAATTCCAACCTCTGTTAGTTCATTCATTCCTTTTAAGGCGAATGTAAAGCGATCCCCTACCCATGTACAAAGTCCACCGATAATGCCAACAAGTGCTGCTTCGGGACCTAAGCTAGCCCCAAATATTAAAACGATAATCGCAGTTAAAGTAGCTTTATGTACAAAACGGTATTCAATTCTACCTGTTTTTTTATATTCACCCATTACTTCCGGCATAAGACGTGGATATGTGCCGAAGTATTTTTGGGTTAAGCCAACGAGAATACCGCCGATAGTTGTTATACAAATGGTGTAATACGGGGGAGAAGATAAGATAGTAGGTAAGTATCCCCAAATAAAGTGAATGCCGATATTTATTGTAACTAAAAATAACCAGACTGTTGCTCCTACTATAGAGCCTAAAATAATGCCGTATAGGACGAGTATAAAGTGCATGTCCTTTGTGTGTGTCATGTTCTACCTCCGTTATGTAAGTTTTAATGTTGAAAGAATTAAATATACTACTGTGAAATGAAATGAATATGTATAGTATCTTTTTGAGAGGTTGGCTTATTCAATATATTGAGGTCTCGTCAGAATTTGGAATGTACACAGTTAAACTACTTATTTAATTCTATGTATTAATAGGGGATTTTAAAAGGTCTTTTTCAAATGAATATGGAATATATTTCTTTTGTTATGTGTATCAAATTATTTGTTGTTAATTTAGAACATTCAGAAAAACTGATTGACATTAGGAAATTATTGCTATAAAATCAACGGTAATTGCATAGTCTTATCAAGAAAAGGTGGAGGGACAGGCCCGATGAAACCTTGGCAACAGCCGTATAACGGAATTGTGCCAAATCCTGCAGGTAATAATCCTGAAAGATAAGAAAGAGCCTTTAGAGCGTGTTTTCAAACTGCTCCTTTCTTGTTTTCAGGAAAGGGGCAGTTTTTTATTTTGTATAAGAAGAAAGGAGAATGAGAGATGGGAGAATCATGGGGAAAAGGAACAATTTGTGTGCAAGGTGGCTATACGCCAAAGAATGGTGAACCGCGTGTTTTACCGCTTTATCAAAGTACAACGTATAAATATGATACTTCGGATGATTTAGCAGCACTATTTAATTTAGAGGCAGAAGGATATATCTATACGCGTATTGGCAACCCTACTTTAGCAGCATTTGAGCAGAAGTTATCAGATTTAGAAGGCGGTGTAGGAGCTGTTGCAACGGCCTCTGGGCAGGCTGCTATTATGCTCGCCGTTTTAAATATTTGTAGTAGCGGAGACCACTTGCTTTGTTCTTCCACAGTTTATGGCGGGACGTTTAATTTATTTGGGGTGAGTTTGCGTAAACTTGGTATTGATGTTACGTTCTTTAATCCAAATTTAACAGCTGATGAAATTGTGGCCCTTGCTAATGATAAGACGAAACTCGTTTATGCGGAATCGCTAGGAAATCCAGCGATGAACGTTTTAAATTTCAAAGAATTTTCAGATGCAGCCAAAGAGTTGGAAGTACCTTTTATTGTGGATAATACATTAGCAACTCCTTATTTATGCCAAGCATTTGAACATGGAGCAAATATTATCGTTCATTCTACGACGAAATATATTGATGGTCATGCAAGTTCTTTAGGTGGCATTGTCATTGACGGAGGGAACTTCGATTGGACAAATGGGAAATATCCTGAACTTGTTGAACCGGATCCAAGTTATCACGGCGTAAGTTACGTTCAAAATTTTGGTGCAGCAGCTTATATTGTGAAGGCACGTGTTCAATTATTAAGAGACTACGGAAACTGTATGAGCCCATTCAATGCGTATATTAGCAATATCGGCTTAGAAACATTGCATTTACGAATGGAGCGTCATAGTGAAAATGCTCTTGCAGTTGCTAAGTGGCTTGTTGATCATGAACGTATTGAATGGGTGAATTATCCGGGATTAGATAGTAATGAAAATTACTCGTTAGCACAAAAGTATTTGAAAAAAGGTGCTAGTGGTGTTTTAACATTCGGTATTAAGGGAGGATTAGAAGCAGCGAAAGAATTTATCGCAAATGTAAAACTAGCAACTCTCGTAACGCATGTAGCTGATGCACGAACTTGCGTCATACATCCTGCTAGTACAACGCATAGACAATTAAGTGCTGAAGATCAGCGTTTAGCTGGCGTTACATCAGATTTAATTCGTTTATCGGTTGGTATAGAAGATGTTTCTGATATTATTGCAGATTTAGAAGCAGCGCTAGTCGGAGGCAAAGAACATGCCGATCATAATTGATAAAGATTTACCAGCTCGCAAAGTGTTGCAGGAGGAGAATATTTTTGTAATGACGAAGGAGCGAGCAGAAACACAAGATATCCGGGCATTGAAAATTGCTATATTAAATTTAATGCCTACAAAGCAAGAAACAGAAGCGCAATTACTTCGTTTAATTGGTAATACACCGCTGCAATTAGATGTTCATTTACTTCATATGGAATCGCATTTGTCTCGTAATGTAGCACAGGAACATTTAACGAGTTTCTATAAAACATTCCGTGATATTGAGAATGAAAAATTTGATGGGCTTATTATTACGGGGGCGCCAGTAGAGACTCTTTCTTTTGAAGAGGTAGATTATTGGGAAGAGCTTGGGCGTATTATGGAGTACTCAAAAACGAATGTAACATCTACGCTTCATATTTGCTGGGGGGCACAGGCTGGTTTGTATCATCATTATGGCGTTCCAAAGTATCCTCTTAAGGAAAAAATGTTTGGTGTATTTGAACATGGGGTCCTTGAACAACATGTGAAATTGTTACAAGGCTTTGATGAGTTGTTTTTTGCTCCGCACTCTCGTCATACAGAAGTACGAGAGAGTGATATTAGAGAGGTGGAACAATTAACATTATTAGCGAACTCTGAAGAAGCAGGTGTTCATCTTGTTATCGGGCAAGAAGGCAGGCAAGTTTTCGCACTCGGTCATAGCGAATATAGTTGTGATACGTTAAAAGAAGAATACGAACGAGATCGTCAAAAAGGGTTAAATATTGATGTGCCAAAAAATTATTTTAAGCATAATAATCCAAATGAGAAACCGCTTGTTAGGTGGAGGAGCCATGGGAATCTATTATTCTCTAATTGGCTGAATTATTACGTGTATCAAGAAACCCCTTATGTATTATAAAAAAAGATTGTGTAACACGTGGCAACGTTTTCTTTGTAAAGATTAACCTTTATTTTTCCGAATGTTCAAAAAATATTGTTTTTCATATTTTTTGCTCATATAATTTCATCTAAACACAATTTTTGAGGGGTGGACAGTATTATGAAAGAAATTCAAGTTGGTTTATTAGGTCTTGGGACAGTTGGTAGCGGTGTAGTTCGTATCATTACAGATCATCAAGAGCGGCTTATACACCAAGTAGGTTGTCCTGTGAGAGTAACGAAAGTACTAGTGCAAAATATTGAAAAAGAGAGAGAAGTAGAGGTACCTTCTACTCTATTAACACAAGATGCAAATGAAATTTTAGATAATCCAAATATTGACGTTGTCATCGAAGTGATGGGTGGCATTGATGATGCAAAAGAATATATTTTGCAAGCTTTACAAAGTGGGAAGCATGTTGTGACTGCCAATAAGGATTTAATGGCGTTGCATGGGGCGGAACTATTAGCGGTAGCAAAAGATAATAAAGCAGATTTGTTTTATGAAGCAAGTGTAGCCGGAGGGATTCCGATTTTACGAAGCATCGTAGAAGGACTTTCTTCCGATCTTATTACGAAAGTAATGGGAATTGTAAATGGAACGACAAATTTTATTTTGACGAAAATGTCAGATGAAGGGAGAGCATATAACGACGTGTTAAAAGAAGCCCAACAACTTGGATTTGCAGAAGCAGATCCAACATCAGATGTGGAAGGTTTAGATGCAGCAAGAAAAATGACGATTTTGGCTACCCTTGGTTTCTCTACAAATGTAGAGCTTGGAGATGTGAAGGTAAAAGGGATTACTTCTATTACAGAAGAAGATATTGAATACAGTAAGAGTTTAGGATACACGATTAAATTAATCGGTCTTGCGAAGCGAGATGGTGAAAAATTAGAGGTTACAGTTGAACCGACACTACTTCCAAATACACATCCTCTTGCGGCCGTGCAAAACGAATATAACGCTGTATATGTGTATGGTGAAGCAGTTGGAGAAACGATGTTTTATGGACCAGGTGCAGGAAGCTTACCGACAGCAACAGCTGTTGTTTCAGATTTAGTAGCTGTAATGCAAAACATTAGATTGGGTGTAAATGGAAATAGTGCGGTATCCCCGCAGTATAAAAAGGTATTAAAAGAGCCAGACGAAATTGTTGTGAAGAAATTTTTAAGACTTCATGTAAAAGATGAAATTGGTGTATTTGCAAAAATTACTTCATTATTCTCTGAGCGTGGTGTTAGTTTTGAAAAGATTATTCAAATGCCGCTTGAAGAGAAAGGAAAAGCTGAAATTGTAATTGTAACGCACCGTGCGTCTCTTGCTGATTATGATTATATTCTACATACGTTGCAAGGGTATGAAGAAATAGATTGTGTGAAAGCAAACTATCGAATTGAAGGGGATGCTAAGTAGTATCTCGACTAATAAAGAAACCTATTAAGCGGCTTGCTTAATAGGTTTTTTTCTATTTAAAATCTGCGTACCAACTTGAATAAATGCTTGTATAATCCAGCCTGTTGTAAAAGATAAGATAATAGTTCCAAAATAGATAGGTCCATTTAATAAAAAGCTTAATGTTAAAAATAAAAACGCTAATGAAATTTCTGTTCTTCTAAATGTCCATTTCTTTTTCTCAGCAACTGTTAAAACAAAAGCCTCTTGAGGTGCTGCGCAAAGGTTTGTAGAGACGTAAAGACCAATCCCAGCCCCAACGAATAGATTTCCACAAATAAGTGTTATATATTTTGGAAGAGAGCGGATAGCGTCCATAATAGTTGTAATGGAACCAATCCAATCAACAAAAAGAGAAATAAGAACCATTGTTACGATTGTACCAACTGTTATTTGTTTTTTATTCCAAAAGAGTACGATAAGGGTAAAAGCAAAGTTAATCATGAAAAGCCAAAAACCGATACTTATCCCGAAATTTTGATATAGTGCAATAAAGAAGGAATCATAAGGGCTAAGTCCAAAGGAAGTAATTGTCGTCATCATATTAATACCGATGGCGAGAATAAGTAGGCCGCCGATGAAAAATATATATTCTAATTTGAATCGAAGCATAGTTGTATATCCTTTCAAAATGTATTTGCTAGGACAGGATATATTGTGGAAAGCTTACCAGGTCAAGGGAGAATTTTTATGAGAAGGGAAAAATGAGATGACGAATATAAGAAAGATTGCTGAACTTGCTGGGGTATCTGTTTCAACTGTTTCACGTGTACTGAATAATCATCCATATGTGAATGAACAGAAACGAAAAGAAATTTTAGCGATCATAGAAGAATTAAATTATACGCAAAATGTGAATGCAATTCATTTAGTGAAAGGAAAAACGAATGTAATTGGCGTTTTATTACCGCACGTAAATGATCAGTATTATAGCGCTATTATCGAGGGGATATCAAAGGAAACAGCAAAAAACAATTATAATATGATGCTTTGTCAGACGAATTATAGTGAGGAAAGAGAATTAGAAATTTTGAATATGTTAAAAATGAAAAAACTTGATGGGGTTATTATATGTTCCCGGGCAAATAGTAAGGAACAGCTTGAAGAATATACGAAATTTGGCCCGATTGTTATGTGTGAAGAAATAGACTCGAATTTCATTTCGAGTGTGCACATTGATTACTATAAAGTGTTTTCGCGTGGGATGAAGAGCTTAATAGATGCCGGCCATACAAGTATTGGGTATTGCATTGGAAGAAGCAATAGTATTAATAGTCAGAGAAGAAAACAAGCATATGCGGATTCACTTCAACAGATTGCTGCACCACAGATAGAGGCCTGGAAGTTTAAGGACTGTTTTACGGTGGAGGATGGGCGTGATGTAATCAGGGAATGGATCCGTATGTCTGTGAAACCAACTGCGTTTCTTGTATCTTGCAACCATATTGCAGCGGGAATGGTAACGGAAGCGAAAAAACAAGGAATTCGTATTCCAGAAGATATTACGATTATTGGTTGTGATGATCAAGATGTGGCAGATATTTTAGGCATTACGACGATTTCATATTCTAGTAAAAATGTTGGCGTGAAGGCATTTGAATTATTATATGAAAAGGTTAATGATGAGAAAATAGATGTAAAGCACGTAGAGTTATTGTCAGAATTAGTACATAGGGAAACAACATAATAATAGATAAGGTGTGAAAATCGCTTTTCAAAATTGCGTTTGGTATAATTATGGACAATCTATGAGAGCTAAAAGGGGTTTTGATATGAGATCAAAAGTAGTAAAAGTAATTCTACTCATTACAATTGCATCTTTCTGTTTATTTGCATATGGTTTTGTTTCAGGTGTAAATGATGTATTAAATCCGAAAGCTTCAAATTTAATTAAAAAGACCGATGTAGTGGCAAAAGAGAAAAAGAAAACAGGAACGTTACAAATCGTTAGTTTAGGTGATTCATTAACACGCGGTGTTGGTGATAAAGAAGGAATTGGCTATATTGGACGGACGAAAGAAGATTTACAAAAAGATTATAAGCAAAAGGTTGCCTTAACTAACTTAGCGGTTAGTGGTGCGAAAATGCCGGATTTATTAAAACAAATTGAAAGTAGTGGCGCTCAATATTCAATTAAGCAAGCAGATGTAATCGTTTTAACGATTGGAGGAAATGATTTATTTCCTGGTTGGGAATCGCTTGGAAAGATAGATTTAGAAACATACCGTCCTGATACAGAAACATTCCAAAATGAAGCGAAGAAAATTATAGAAGAAATTCGTAAGTTAAATACAGATAGCCCTATTTTTTGGCTAGGTTTATATAATCCTTTTGAAGATGTAGAAGATTTAAAAGGGTCTTCAAACATTGTTGTAGACTGGAATGCATCTTTAGAAAAGTTAGCGATAAATAATAAAAATGTGTATATTACACCGACATTTGATTTATTCCAAAACCGTGGGAAAGATTTATTATACTCCGATCATTTCCATCCGAATGAAGTAGGGTATACATATATGGCAGACCGATTAGTTCAAAATGTTGCGAGTAAATTAAGACTAGAACAAGGAGGGGGAAAATGACGACGATACTTTCCGTACGAGACGTGAAGAAGGTAATTGGAAAGAAGACAATTGTAGAGAATATTTCCTTCGATGTAAAACAAGGAGAAGTGTTTGGCTTCCTAGGACCGAATGGTGCCGGAAAAACGACTACCATTCGAATGCTAGTCGGATTGATTAAAGAAACAGAAGGTACGATTTCTATTGGTGGTTATTCTATTAAGGAAAATTTCAGAGAAGCGATGCGTCAAATTGGGAGTATCGTTGAAAACCCAGAACTGTATACATATTTAACGGGATGGGAAAATTTAAAACAATTTGCCCGTATGTTAGGTGATATATCAGATGAACGTATTATTGAAATTGCTCAAATGGTTCATTTGGATGAAAGAATTCACGATAAGGTAAAAACATATTCACTCGGTATGAAACAGCGTCTTGGCATTGCGCAAGCGCTTCTTGGAAATCCAAAATTGCTCATATTAGATGAGCCAACAAATGGTTTAGATCCAGCTGGAATTAGAGAACTTAGGGAATTTATACATAAGCTTGTGAAAGAAGAAAATATGAGTGTGTTTATTTCAAGTCATTTGCTAAGTGAAGTACAAATGATATGCGATCGAGTTGCTATTATTCATAAAGGGAAAATGATAACAGTTGCCAAGGTTGAAGAGTTAATTAAAACAGCGAGTGATCGTGTAGAATGGATTGTTACACCAATTTCTAAGGCGAAAGATATGCTAGAAGCTGCTGAGGAAGTAAGAGAAGTGAGTATAGAAGGTGACCGATTACTATGCCGGATGGATATTGCATCTATAAGTAGTTGGAATAAATATTTTGTAGAAAATGGGATAGATGTACATAGTGTTAAGGAGCTTGTATTTACGCTAGAAGATTTATTTATTGAACTCACAAGGGGTGAGCAGCATGCGTGAATTTGCGAATCTAGTTTTGAATGAATCAGAAAAGATTTATCGTAAGAAACGTATTTTTGTTGTCATGCTTATTTTAGCAATCTTGATCCCGCTTTTCGTATATGCGCAGTATCGTGAAATAGAAACGACCCAAAAACGACTTGGCACAACTGATTGGAAAGTGTCACTGCAACAACAAATTGTTGATTCTCAGAATCGGTTAAATAACTCTAGGTTGCCAGAAGAATGGCGTGATTGGCTAAAGGTAAGAGTGGAGCAACAACAATATTATTTAGATCACGATATTAACCCGATGGCACCAGGTGCACCAACTTTTGTAAGGGCGTTTATTGAGCAAGGAATTACATTGTTTATTCCGCTTCTTGTCATGATTGTCGCTATTGACATTGTTTCAGGAGAAAGAAGTGATGGAACGATGAAGATGTTACTTACGCGGCCGATTCGGCGCTGGAAAATACTTCTTAGTAAGTACGTGACAATGTTATTTTTCATTTCACTCATACTGCTTCTCGTAGGTCTGTTTGCGTACATATTATCTGGGCTTGTATTTGGATACTCAGGATGGAATTTACCTGTGTTAACAGGATTTGTCATTGATAAGGAAACGTTAAATACAAACTTTGTACATTTGATTCCGCAGTGGCAATATATTTTGATGGCGTATGGATTAGCTTGGTTTGTTGCGATCGTTGTCGGAACTATATCATTTATGGTTTCTGTTTTAATTCGAAATACACCAGCTGGTATGGGCGTTATGCTAGCCGCATTAATCGCAGGTGGTATTTTAAGTTCATTTGCAACATCTTGGGAAGGTGCGAAATATATTTTTAGTGTGAACTTATCATTAACAGATTATTTATCAGGAAAACTACCTGCATTACAAGGTTTATCGATGGGGTTTTCTTTAATGAATTTAACTGTTTGGGCAGTTGTGTCTCTTATTATTTCGTTTGTAGTGTTTACAAAGCAGGATATGGTGAATTAATCGGATAGGAAGTGAAGGTATGGAAAATGTTTTAAAGAATGATTGGGAGGCATTATTGGCACCAGAATTTGAAAAAGAATATTATCGTACTTTAGCCAGTTTTTTGAAAGAAGAGTACAGTGCACATGTCGTTTACCCGAAGGTAGAAGATATTTTTAATGCCCTTCAGTATACAAGTTATGAAAATACAAAGGTCGTTATTTTAGGGCAAGATCCCTATCATGGACCGAATCAAGCGCATGGTCTAAGCTTCTCGGTACAACCAGGCATTAAAACGCCACCGTCATTACTAAATATGTATAAAGAACTTCGAGATGAATATGGGTATGATATTCCAAATAACGGTTATTTAGTAAAGTGGGCAGAGCAAGGGGTACTACTATTAAATACTGTATTAACAGTTCGACAAGGTGAAGCAAATTCTCATAAAGGAAAAGGCTGGGAGCATTTCACTGATCGCGTGATTGAGCTATTAAATGAGCGTGAAAAACCAGTTATTTTCATATTGTGGGGGCGCCATGCACAGGCGAAGAAGAAGTTAATTACGAATACGAATCATCATATTATCGAATCCGTACATCCAAGTCCATTATCAGCAAGACGTGGTTTCTTTGGGAGTAAGCCATACTCTAAAGTAAATACGATTTTAGCTAATATGGGCGAGAGAAAAATTGATTGGGAAATTCCAAATTTATAAATAGAAAAGGTAGTTAACATTCGTTAACTACCTTTTTATTATTATTGTTCGTTCTTTAGTTTTGCATCTAGTACAAACGTACCAAATGGGATAACTGATGAAACGAATGCCCCAAGTGCCCATAAAATCGATTTACGGTGTACGATTGTTACTTGAATTACTGCAAAGATGAATAGAATAAATAAAACGCCGTGAGCCATGCCTGTAATTTTAACAGCTGTTGCAAATCCTGCGAAATATTTCAATGGCATTGCTACAAATAATAGTAATAGGAAAGAAATCCCCTCAATTAAGCCGATTGCTCTTAATCGTCCGATTGGTGTAGATAACATAAAGTATCCTCCTTTAACGTATGCTTGTTTATAGTAAATTTGTATTCTTTTTCAAAATAAAATAGTCTATTTTGTTTCATTATATACAAAAAGAAAGTTTACACTACGAGAATAGTGCAAAGTTCAAAATATAGTCACAAAAACATGAGAATTTAAATAAAAACCTATTTGAAGTGTTTGACTTCAAATAGGTTTTATGGGTGAAAATATTAAACGAGCGCTTCTCTTTTTAATACAAATTTCTCTACAACTTTTGCAACACCATCGTTCATATTTGTATCTGTTACGTAGTTTGCAATTTCTTTAATATCATCTGGTGCATTGCCCATTGCAACACCAAGACCAGCGAATTCGATCATTGCCTGGTCGTTATAGCTATCGCCCATTGCGATAACTTCTTCACGCTTAATGCCTAGCTTTTGAATTAATTGGTTTAAGCTCGTTCCTTTTGTAACACCAGCTTCAGTAAATTCTAAGAAGAATGGTTTCGAACGCATAACGCTTAATTGACCTTCTAATTGTTTTTGTAGTTTCTTTTCTACTACAACAAGGCGTTCAGCTTCTTTATTCATTAATACTTTTACTACAGGCTCTTTAACAGCAGCTTTAAAGTCATCTACTACAACAATTGGCATACCAGTAATATCGCCCTCAATTTCAGTATAAGGATTATTTTCTTCTGTTACGATATCATCACCAATGTAAGTATGAATCCATACATCTTCAGTTTTACTAATTTCAAATAAGTTGTGAACGATTTCAGGAGATAGCGTACTACTAAAGATTTCTTCGTTTGTTTTACAGTTAATAATTTTTGCGCCATTAAAAGATAGAATAAAGCTGCCGTATTCTTCTAAACGAAGTTCTTTCGCTACATTGCGCATACCAAACGTTGGACGTCCAGAAGCAAGTACTACCTTTACTCCTTGCTCTTGCGCAGTCATTAGAGCCTCTTTCGTACGAGGTGAAATGGTATGGTCATCACGTAGTAAAGTATCATCTAAATCTAAAACAATCATTTTATAAGTCATATTGAAAATTCCCTTCTTTATTTAAATAGAAATACATGTTCATGAAGATATTAAGGAATAAATAGTAAGACATCGAACTTCTTCAGGAAGAAGTAAATAAATTATCATGAGCGTATTGCCCATGATAATTTATCGTAACAACTCTACAGGTAGAGTGCAATAATGGAAGTTTTCCAATTTACGATAGTTGTTTTTCTGTAGAACGAGAAAATAGTATTTCAAGCAGAATTGCCATGACAGATCCAAGAACGAGACCATTACTTAAAAATGATGCTAGAAATGGTGGGAGTGTAGAAAATGCTCCAGCTGGAACGAACATAACTCCGACCCCAGTAAAGATGGAAAGGCCTGCTACTTTAAATAATCGTTCTTTATTTTGTACTGTGTCGTATTCACGGAAAGCTAGACCAATCATACTTGCAAATACAGGATAGATAGCAGCATAACCAACTGCAACTGGGATTGCTGCAAAGAATGAAGTGATCTTTGGGAATATACTAACGACAATAATAAAGCTTGATCCTAACATAAATGGGAGTCGCTTATAAATATTAGTCGTTGCAATAAACCCTGCTGATCCAGAAATGGCGACAGGTCCAATAGCTGAGAATAGACCGCCTAGTAATTGATTGATTCCTGTTATAATGCCAGCTTGTTTGAAACGATCTGGTGCGGCATCTTCTTCATACTTAGAGACAATCTTTTGCACAACGCGAATACTTGCTAACATATTTGTTAGAAGTAATAGTGTAACGAAAACGACCGTAATCGCCATGTTCCATTCAATGCGAGGCATTCCGAAAACAAATAGGGATGGAAAACGGATTACATCTGTCACAGGCGTTACTGGATTAGATAATCCGAAGCATGCGAATAATATCCAGCCGCAGACAATACTGAAAAGAACGGAATATTGTCCAACAATAGGTAGCTTCATAATGAAAAAGGATAGTAAAATAACAATGAGTGAAAGAATAAATACGTCGGCTTGTACGTCTGTATGTTGTCCGTCAAGGCCGAACATTCCCTTTAAGAAGGAACCGCTAAGTTGTGCGACAAGAAGGAATAAATATGTTCCAATGACTGTCGGTGTAAAATAGCGAACTAGCTTATCGATGAGTCCAAAAACACTAAGAATAATACAAATGATACCACTTAATAGGAAGGCGTATTGAAGGACTTTAAGCGTTTCATTGCTGGATCCAAATAATACGACACCTAAACTTGCATAAAGGGAGAAAATCCCCCACCAAAGGCCTGCAGGACCTTCTTGAATAGGAAGTTTATGTCCAAATATAGCTTGCAGTAGACCAGCAAAGCCAAGAACAAATAATGTTCTTTGTACGAATGCAATAGCTTCAGCTCCATCGAGGCCATAACTAGTTGCGACGCTAATTGGTACAATAAGGCTCCCAGCTAAAATAAATAGCGCCCATTGTAAGGCGGAAAGAAATGTTTTCATTATATCAACCTCTTTCATAGATTCCGTATCTAGTATATATGTATTTCATTTCCACTGGCAAAGATTGTAGATAGAGAAAAGAGTTGAAACACGATATGAATGCACGTAAGCAATTATGGATAGCAGTTATATGTATGACCTTTATTGTAATTCTAGGAACGTTAGGATTTATGACAATTGAAGAGATTAGTTTGTTTCAAGCATTTTGGATGACGATGATTACCGTATTAACTGTTGGATACGGAGATGCCGTTCCTGTAACACATGCAGGGAAAGTATTTGCGCTTCTTATTATACCAGTTGGCGTCGGTATCGTTACGTATGCGATTGGTGTAGTGGCAGCTATGATTATTGAAGGGAATTTATTTCATGCAGTACGGAGGAAGAAGATGGATAAACAAATAGCACAGTTACAAAATCATATTATCGTATGTGGTTGCGGTAGAGTGGGGCTTCAAGTTGTACATGAATTGCAAGAAAAGAAAATTCCATTTGTCGTCGTGGATAAAGATGAAAGTATATTGGAGAAGGAAAAACTTTTGTATGTACATGGGGACGCGACGGAAGACCAAGTGTTACATCATGCTGGAATTTCAAAGGCAGCCGGTTTAGTTGCTATCGTAGCCAATGACGCTGAAAATGTATTTATTACATTAACGGCAAGAGGATTAAATGATGCAATTAAAATTGTGGCAAGAGCGGAAAAACCAGAAACCGAAGACAAATTAAGGCGTGCCGGTGCAAATAAGGTGATTAATCCATCTAGTATGGCAGGAATTCATATTGCAAAAGGTATTGCGAATCCGCTAACAGTTCATTATATTGATACAGTACTGTATGGCGTGGATCAGTCATTTGTAATTGAAGAAATTGCAGTCGGCAAGGGCTCTATTTTAGCTAGTAAATCGTTACTAGAAAGTGATGTGAGAAATCAATTTGATGTAACAATTTTAGCGATTTTGAGAAATGGGAATGTTATACATAATCCGACGGGGCAGGAAAAATTGCAAGAACATGATATGATAATAGTATTTGGTTCAGTAGAGAAGCTGGAGCAATTTGAGAAAGAACTACAAAGTACGAGGTGATAAGGAATGCAAATATCGAGCGATAAGATTTTAAATAAAATGGCGAATGAAATTGCAAAGGCAAAAAGTAGTGAAGGACAAAAATCAAAAGATCATTTATTAGTTGTGCGTGCTTTATGTGATTTACTATTAGATGAACAGGTTGAATCTCCTACGTATAGAGAGCCGCAAATTCAATCGCAAGTAATTGGAACGCAGCCTATAACAACTGTTCAACCAGTTATGCCGGTTTCTGGAGAACCTGTTTATATAAAAGAAGAAGGCGCAAATGGTAATTCGTTATTTGATTTTTAAGAATTAAATCGTTTGGATTATATGTGAAAATTGCTTATGATAAAAATAAAAAAGGGGAATTAAAATGAAAATTTTCTTTTTACTAGGTTGTATTGCAGCAGGGCTATCTGTTGCGTTAGGGGCATTTGGAGCACACGGTTTAGAAAATAAAATTTCTGCAAAAATGTTAGAAGTTTGGAAAACAGGCGTTACATATCAAATGTTCCATGCAGGTGGGCTATTCGTAGTTGCTTTATTAATGGATAAGATTCAATCATCACTTTTAACTACTGCTGGTTGGCTTATGGTAGCTGGGATTATTATGTTCTCAGGTAGTCTATATGCGTTAAGCACAACAGGGATTAAGTTCTTTGGACCAATTACACCTCTTGGTGGTGTAGCGTTTATCGTGGCATGGATCTTAATCGGAACTGCAGTTGTAAAAGGGTTATAAAAAAACAAAAGCTGGCATATGCCAGCTTTTGTTATGGTCTTGGAGCATAAGTTGCTTGTTGACTAGGTAAATACGTAATTTCTTCTGGGAATTCTACATAATCTAAGTAAATCATCAATAGTAAATAACGTTTCCCTGATTGTGGCTCACTAATTACAATATGATCACGACCAGCAGCTTCGATAATACCTGTATACGATTGTGTACCGAGTGAGCTACCGCGCTCATAGGTCATTACAACTGTAGCTTGTTTGCCCTTATTCAAGCGAAGAATATTTTCAATATAGGATTGTTCTAGAGGTAACATACCTTGAGAAATTGCATATTGGGCTTGAGCAGCTTGAGCAGCTTGTTGTTGCATTGCTTGCTGTTGTTGTTGCTGCCCGGCAGTCATTTGTTGCGGTTGTACATAAGTTCCAGATGGTTGATAAAAACCTGTTCCATAGTACGGATTTTGTTGCTGTGCCATTCAAAAATCCCTCCTCATTTTCATTCCTTAATATACGCTTGGACAGTCTCCGGCAGATGGCTGGAAGAAGCAGTGCTTTTTGAAGCGACCAGAGTTTTGCTGATTGTACCAAGTTGGCGGACAAGGGCCTTCAGGTCTAAAAAACCATAAGGAGAAGTTGGCAGGCCAAAAACGTTGTCCTTGAATCGTTCGCCTTGCTAATGCGATATCTTGTTCTCTTGCACGTTGATAAAAATACCCTTTTTGAGTTGCTTCAAAACCGCCAGGATTTTGATAAACCATTTGACGTAAATTACGTATTTTTTTAAAATCTAAACAATTTCCGCGGACACGATTTACCCCAACATTTCCGACCATTAACATTCCTTGTTGCCCTTCTCCCTCGGCTTCAGCACGCATCAGTCTAGCTAATAACTTTACATCTTCTTCGTTATAAGCAATAACACCCATTATGTGTCACCTCTCTTTTTGGAATACCTTTTGGAAAGAGGTTTATTTCTAGATGAAGTGTGTAACGATTACTAGTTCATACGTATGAGGAAAAGGACTCAGATATGACAACCAAACGAAGTTTTACATTGAGAGAGGAAAATAAAAAAGCTAGCGTGAGCCAGCTTTTCATCATTAAAATACTTTAGACCATAAGTTTGAGAAAAAATCCCCAACAGAGCGCATTGTTAACACAAACCAATTTGCTTTTTCAACTTCTTCTGTTGTTTTTGCAGTAACTTTCATACTTTTACTACCGTTTAAGAAACCATACTTATCAGTTGATTCTAAAGTAATGGAGCCTACTTTGGCATCTTTCTTAATAGGGGCAACTAAATGTCCATCTTTAGCAAGAGATTTATCTACTTCAGTCCCAATTTTATAAGAATCTTTGCTACCTTTTTTCGCAATTACTGTTATTTCTTTTTCCGGTGCAACAGTTACTTGATCTTCTTTCCCTTTTACTACAGAAATTGTATTGTTTTTATTCACTTTTAGCTTTTGTTTTTCGAAGTTATTAAACCCATATTCGATTAATTCGCGAGATTCTGTGAAGCGCTCGTCCATTGATTTTGTTTTAATAATAACCGAAATAAGACGTACATCACCACGTTTAGCAGTAATAGTAAATCCGTATCCGGCTGTATCAGAACTTCCTGTTTTTAAACCATCTGTTCCTTCATAAGAGAAAGCGGCACCTGGTAACATCCAGTTCCAGTTTTCCATACGAATTGGTTTCGGATGATTGTCCGGGAAGTTTCTAAATCTTTGTTTTGTATCCTCTAGCATTTCTGGATACTTTGTAATCATTGTTTTTGAAAGAATACCCATATCGCGAGCTGACATAGAGTTTTCTGCATTTGAATCAGTACCCTCAGGATGTTTTCCTTTTAAGTCAGCGTTATTTAACCCAGTAGCGTTTACAAATTTATATTTCTTTAACCCTAGTTTTTTTGCATGTTCGTTTGCAAGATTTAAGAAGTTTTTCTCACTTCCTGCAAGAAGTTCTGCTAAGGCAATACTAGATCCGTTTGCAGAGAAGATAACGATAGAATGATATAATTCTCTTACAGTATATTGGCGTCCCTTTTCAAACGGAACGTTAGAGAATTCATTATTACGTGAAACTTCATAAGCGTAATCAGAAATGTTTACCTTTGTATCCCAAGTGATTTTTCCTTCTTTAATTGCTTCTAATACAGCATAAACAACAATTAATTTTGACATACTAGCGATAGCTAGTAATTCATCTGGATTTTGTTCATGCAGTATTTTTCCTGTATCTGCATCAAAGAGAAGTGCAGCAGCAGCCTCTATATGTATTTTTTCTTCCGCATGGGATGTTGTTACTCCTAAGGAAGAAATTGACAATAAAAGCGCTAGTAAAATAGACAAGATTTTCTTCATATAGTTTATCACCTTCGCATCGTTATTAGCATGTAGCTCGTACCATTTTAGCATAAATTTGAATATGAAAAGGTTACAATTTTACTAGGAATTTGAAAAGAATTTGTCGATTTTTGTTCAAATTTGCAGAGAAAAGAAGTTTTTTGAAGAGAAGTATAGAAGATAATAAAAAAAGGAACGAATTTCGTTCCTTTTTTACGATTTACCCCGCTATTTGCTGAGCAGTAAGATTCCTACCTCGAAATTCAGCGAAAACAAAGGAGTTAGGAGGGGTATCAACTGCCCGTAAAAGCCCGATTGGTGAGGGCTGATTAAAGTTTCACTTTATATGTGTAAAAATTTCTCTACCTTTTCGTCTGGTAAAATGTTTCCAACGAAAAATGTTCCGAATTCACCATAACGAGCACTTACTTCATCGAAGCGCATTTCATATATAAGTTTTTTAAATTGAAGAACATCGTCAGCGAATAATGTTACGCCCCACTCGAAATCGTCGAATCCGACTGATCCTGAAATAACTTGTCGTACTTTACCTGCGTACTGACGACCGATTTTACTATGACTGTACATCATTTTTTTACGTTCTTCCATAGGAAGCATGTACCAGTTGTCATCACCTTGGCGACGCTTGTCCATTGGATAGAAGCAAATGTGATTTGCTTTTGGTAGGTCTGGATATAAGCGAGCTAAGATTTGTGGGTTTTGGTATGGATCTTCATCAGCTGGAAGATAGTTGCTTAGTTCAACAACAGATACGTAAGAGTATGCAGGAACCATATATTCAGCTAATGTTGTTTTATTCAATTCTGTCTCAATTTCATTTAACTCTTCCATTGTTGGACGTAAAATCATAAGCATAATATCAGCTTTTTGGCCAACAACTGTATACATTGCATGACTGCCTTTTTTCGCAGTAGCTACTTCGTTCCATTTTTCAACGACATTTAAAAATTCAGACACAGCTTGTCCGCGTTCGTCGCTAGATAATGTTTTCCATGCAGCCCAATCAATAGAACGTAAATCATGTAAACAATACCAGCCATCTAACGTTGTTGTTGCTTCACTCATTCTATTCACCTCAGTTAATGATAGTTTTACACGTTAACTATAGCATATATAGTTTTAAAATCATCTATATAAAACCTTGGCACATAAAATTGTCACATTTTAATTTACTGGAAAATAGGAGAAGATAAGGCTTAAAGGGGATTTATTTCTATGCTGAATTTTATGAAAATATAATCATTTTTATTTTATCTATTTTTTGGGAGCTATAAGTTTAAAATATAGAGGAAAAGCAGTATTCTTAAAGATAGAGTTTTTTTAACATATGTAGGAGGGTTTATTCGTGAGCAACTTATTTACAACAGTAAAAGAAAAAGTTCAAGGAAAAGGCATTTCTATCGTACTTCCTGAAGGAACTGATGAAAGAATTTTAGGCGCTGCAGAGCGTTTAGCAAAAGAAGAGTTAGTAAAACCAATTTTAGTTGGTAATAAAGAAGAAATTAGCGCAAAAGCTGCTAGCATGAATTTAACATTAGCAGGCGTTGATATTTATGACCCAGCTACATACGAAGAAATGGATGCAATGGTAGCATCTTTCGTTGAACGTCGTAAAGGTAAAGCAACTGAAGAAGACGCTCGCAAAATCCTTAAAGACGAAAACTACTTCGGTACAATGCTTGTATACATGGGCAAAGCACACGGTTTAGTAAGTGGTGCAGCTCACTCTACAGCTGATACAGTTCGTCCAGCACTTCAAATCATTAAAACAAAACCAGGCGTTACAAAAACTTCTGGCGTATTCATCATGGTACGTGAAGAAGAGAAATATGTATTCGCTGATTGCGCAATTAACATTGCACCAAACAGCCAAGATTTAGCTGAAATTGGTATCGAGAGTGCGAAAACTGCTGAATTATTCGGTATTGACCCACGCGTTGCTATGTTAAGCTTCTCTACAAAAGGTTCTGCGAAATCTCCAGAAACAGAAAAAGTTGTAGAAGCAACTCGCATTGCAAAAGAAATGGCTCCAGAATTAACTTTAGATGGAGAATTCCAATTCGATGCTGCATTCGTACCATCTGTAGCTGAGAAAAAAGCTCCAGGTTCTACAATTAAAGGTGATGCTAACGTATTCGTATTCCCAAGCTTAGAAGCTGGTAATATCGGTTACAAAATCGCTCAACGTTTAGGTAACTTCGAAGCAGTAGGACCAATCTTACAAGGTTTAAACATGCCTGTAAATGACCTATCTCGTGGATGTAACGAAGAAGAAGTGTACAAGTTAGCTTTAATTACAGCAGCTCAAGCACTTTAATTCTATAATGAATTGAAATAAAGACCGTCGCTATAATAGCGACGGTCTTTATTTTTCTAAGCCAAGTGCTTTATTGTTACGATCAATAATACGTTGTAAATTCGTCTCATATAAAGGAACTTCATCTACTGTTAATTGAGATGGTGTTAACTTTGGAGCGAATTGCTGCAGTGTTTTTAAAAGGCGCATCATTAAATCTTGCACTGTAATGGTTTCGCCAAGTAATTCTGAAAGTGAAGCCATCGTACTCGGTACAATTTCAGGATACGTAAAGCGTGTTTCTTCTCCTTGGATTGCTAGGTTGTAGAAATCACGAACGAGTGCGGCACGCTCAGAGCCACTTCCTGTAGCACAAAGATAAATTTGGACAGCGACACCGCCGCGAATACGTCGCTGTGAAATGCCAGCGAATTTTTGATCGCAAATACTTAAGTCATAGCTACCAGGACAGTAAGAACCTACAATTTCTTTTGCCTCGATTGTAACATCATAGTCGTGTAACATCTCCTGAATTAAGTGCCACATCGTATCGTATCCAAGATCAATATCAATACCTTTTTCCGTCTCTTGGAATAAAAGTGATACGTTTAAAACACCTTCATCAAGTACGACTGCAAGTCCACCGGAATTACGAACGATAACATTGAAGTTGTTTTCCTTTAAAAAGGAAATACCTTCTTCTAAGTGTGGTAGGCGTGAATCTTGAATGCCAAGAACAATTGTATTGTGATGAACCCAAGAACGCATTGTTGCAGCTGATTGACCATTTCCGATACTAGTACATAATGTGTCATCCATTGCGAATGACTGCAATGCATGGAATGTTGGTCCTAAACTAGACTGATCTACAATACGCCACTCTGGCTGCGATAAAATGGAACGGGAATTGCTCATATAACTAACCCCTTATCTTTAAAATGACAATCTCTATTATAGCAAAAAATGAAGAATGGAGTTTTCTCATATATAAAGGGAAAGTTTAGGTGTGAAAGAATAAAAAGGATGCATGTAATGCATCCTTTTTATTCTGCAATTTTTTCTAAATTACCGTTTCGATCCATTCGGAAAGATGTTTGAGAACGTTCTTCGTCATCCATGACTGCCAACTTACGAGCTCGGTTCATAATGTTCATAAGTGTTTCGTAATCTTCTTGTACAGTATGAGATTGCTTTTCTAATTTTTCTAGTTTCTTTTCTAGTTCTTCATTTCGAAGGATTTGTGCTTTAATTTCTTGTTTCAATCTCGTATTCTCGTTTTCGAGAGCTGTTACTTTTATATTTGAGGATCCAACTGTTTGTAAGAAATAAATAACATCTTGCATTGTCATAGAGCTTTTTGCAACAGGAACGGTAGATTCTTGATATGGAATAGCTTCTTTATATTGTACAATTGATTCCTCTCGTACGAATTCTTCATAATCAGTTATCGAATCTGAAGCTGGTGGTGTATAAAGTAAACGTTTCTTCGCTTGTTCCCCGCTTGCAGCACGCATTTTATCTTTACGATGTTTTTTTGCTAGTTGAAGAGCTTGTTCATAGCTATAGCGAACAACAGCATTCCAACGGAAACCACAGGCAGCCGATGTACGATTTAATTGATCTCCTACTTCTTCAAATGCATTTAATTGAGTACTTCCTTCTCGAACGTGACGAAGTACAGTTTCAGCAAGTAATAAATCATCCTCATCCGTCCAAGCATCTTGTCTTACTTTCATAGATTCAACTCCCTTTCTTTTTATGAACTTCCTATTTTTATAATGGGCAAAAAAATGTGCTTTTATACAAAGCTTTTAAAAATATGGTAGATTTCGATGAAAGGTATAAATTTTGCCAAGAATGACGGAAGTCTCTGTAGGAGAACATATAAATATGTAGCATTATATGAAGAAAGAGCGTCGCAAGGAAACTTGCAACGAGCTTCAAAGAGCGGTAAAATACCATTTAGTGTTTATTTTTAAATGTACTTGAGAAAAGTTTAAAATAGAGGAAGTGTTATATAATGGGAAACGAATTTCGTGTGTGTGATGATTGTCAGGCAACGAACGTTAAAACGTTGATTCCGAAGTTAAAAAAAGTAGATTCATGTGCAACGATTGAAGTTGGATGTCAGTCTTACTGTGGTCCTGGTCGTAAAAAATCATTCGCATTTGTAAATAATCGTCCAGTTGCGGCTCCAACAGAAGATGAATTAATTACAAAGATTGAAGTGAAGTTAAATAAGTAAGAAAAAGAAGAGTGAACAGATTACTCTTCTTTTTTTATGTCCATAAGAGGAATGATTTATTCTACAAAAGTTTAATTGAGTTTCAATGAAGGATAGGCGATATCCGTTTATTCAAATTTTTATCTATATAAATTTATATTTCAAAATAATGGTTGACAGCCTTTTAAAGCGATAGGTAGAATAGAAAGTGTGATTCTGAGAATCATTATCAGGAAAAGGTCAATTCGCCTAATTTTTTTATTACTATTTGAGAATAAATTTCATTTCATTAAATATATGTTGTTGGTTAGGATGGTTGAGGGATGGAAGCGAGCGCAAGGAGTATAGAACAGCAAGATGTGAATGTTAAAGAGATTAAGAGCAGACCGCTCATTGCTTCTATTATTTTAGTAGTAGGTACGGTTTTATTAGCTTTAAGCATGGCAGTCTCTATTTCATTTGGTGCTGCTGATATTAGTTTAAAGACTGTATGGCAAGCTGTGTTTCAGTTTGATGGGTCGTTGACGCATCATAACGTAATTCAAGAACTTCGCATGCCTAGAGCAATAGGGGGCGTAGTTGCAGGTGCTTTTTTAGCGGTATCAGGAGCAATTATGCAAGGTATGACGCGAAATCCACTTGCTTCTCCATCGTTAATGGGGATTACAGATGGGGCTGTGTTTGGAATTGCAATTATGTATGCATTCTTCCCTAATTCACCTTATTTAATGTTCGTTATCGCATCTTTTATTGGTGCTGCGTTTGGAGCGAGCATTGTATATGGAATTGGGTCTTCTTCACCAGGTGGATTAACACCTGTGAAATTAGCTTTAGCAGGTGCAGCGATTAGTGCTTTATTAGGGGCCATTTCATCTGGAATTGCACTGTATTTCAACCTTGCCCAAGAGGTGAGTATGTGGAATGCAGGCGGAGTTGCTGGAGTGAAATGGGAAAGTATTAATATGTTAGTGCCGATTGGGCTTGTTTGTCTCTTTATTGCAATTATGATGTCGAGGTATATTACAATCTTAAGCTTCGGTGAAGAAATTGCGATTGGACTTGGTCAAAATACGACATTAATTAAATTTATCGGAACAGTACTTGTTCTTGTGTTAACAGGTTCTGCAGTTTCTATGGCAGGATCGGTTGGATTTGTTGGTCTTGTAATCCCACATATGACTCGTTTCCTTGTAGGCTCAGACTATAGATGGGTTATTCCATGTTCTGCGGTTTTAGGTGGGCTGTTAATTGAATGTGCAGATATGTTATCTCGCGTTATTAATCCGCCGTTTGAAACGCCAATTGGAGCAATTACAGCGCTAATTGGAGTTCCATTCTTCCTCTACTTAGCACGTAACGAAGGGAGAGGGAAAATGTGAGGACAAGTGTCTTAACAAAAAAGAACGTTTCTGTTTTAACAATTTTAGTAGGATTAATCGTTACTGTATTTTTAGTGAGTTTAAATACAGGGACATTTAAAATACCACCAATGGACGTATTAAAGTCATTGGTTGGACTCGGGGCTGAAGATCAGTCTGTTATTTTATTTGAATTTCGTATGCCACGTATGGTTATTGCTATATTAGTTGGATCGGCTTTAGCTATGTCAGGTGCGATTTTGCAAGGGTTATCACGAAATCCACTTGCTGATCCAGGTATTATCGGTATTAATGCTGGAGCGGGATTAACAGTTGTTATATTTGTCTACTTTTTCTTCGGGAAAGTTGGGACTGGTACATTTTTATCTGTATTTATCCTTCCATTCTTCGCGTTAGTTGGAGCGATATTAGCAGCGGTTATTATTTATTTACTAGCATGGAAGGACGGCGTTTCATCTACTCGATTGATACTTGTTGGTATCGCCGTTGCAGCCGGATTTGGTGCTGTTAGTTTAATTTTTTCTATGAAGATGACATCTAACGATTTCCGTTTTGCTACGATTTGGTTAGCAGGAAGTCTGTGGGGCACAGATTGGAAGTTCGTGCTAAGTGTACTTCCATGGATGGTTATTTTCTTGCCACTTGCTATTAGTAAGGCGCACATATTAAATGTAATGAACCTAGGCGACTCTACAGCAGTTGGTCTTGGTTTAAACGTAGAAAAAGAAAGACGTAAATTATTATTTATTGCAGTTTGTTTAGCAGGTGCATCTGTCGCTGTTGCCGGAGGAATTGGTTTTATCGGTTTAATGGCTCCACATTTAGCAAGGCGCCTTGTTGGTGGTAAACATCAAATTATGCTGCCTACAGCTGCACTAATAGGAACGTTTTTACTTTTATTCGCAGACGTAATTTCAAGAAGTGTGTTACCAACTTCAGAAATACCGGTCGGTCTTGTTATTTCTGTAATTGGTGCACCGTATTTCATATACTTACTTATGAGGACAAAATAAAGGGAGGCTTTTTGTATGGCAACTTTAGCAGTTGATGCGGTATCTGTTGGCTATAATGAAGGGTTAATTATTGATGGATTAACAGTTGAAATTCCGGAAGGGAAAATTACAACAATTATTGGACCAAATGGTTGTGGGAAGTCCACATTATTAAAAACGGCTTCTCGTATTTTGAAAGCAAAAAAAGGTACTGTTTATCTTGACGGAAAAGCAATTGAGAAACAGCCAACGAAAGAAATCGCAAAGAAAATGGCGATTTTACCACAGACTGCAGAAGTGCCAACTGGCCTTACTGTGTTTGAACTCGTTTCATATGGACGATTTCCTCATCAAAAAGGATTTGGAACGTTGAAAGAAGAGGATTATCGCTACATCCATTGGGCACTTGAAGTGACGGGAATGACAGAATTCGCAAATCGTTCAGCAGAGGCGTTATCAGGTGGGCAACGTCAACGCGTATGGATTGCAATGGCTCTTGCACAAGGAACAGAATTACTCGTATTAGATGAACCAACAACGTACTTAGATATGGCCCATCAATTAGAAGTATTAAACTTATTGAAAAAGTTAAATGAAGAAGAAGGTAGAACGATTGTTATGGTTATCCATGACTTAAACCATGCTTCTCGTTTCTCAGATCATATGATTGCATTAAAAGCAGGTAAGTTAATGAAACAAGGAACACCAGATGAAGTTATGACGAGTGAAACACTTCGTAACGTATTTGAGATTGAAGCTCAAATCGTTCCATGTCCAGTAAACTGTAAACCGATTTGTTTAACATATGATTTAGCGATGATTAGTAATCAATTGCGTAAAAAAGCATAAGTAGAATCCCCCTCGTAAAGAGGGGGGCTTCTAATGGATGTTGAGCTTCTTATTAGTAAATAGGAAGTTGAACACCCGTTAGAACGGGGCATAAACAACAATTAATAAAAATATATTGATTAATTGTTAACCTTGTTTCTTATAGTTCACTGTAACTTATAAGAGAAATACAGCTAGAAGGAGTGGGAACATGAAGAATTTTAAAATGGCGTTATTAGCAATGGTACTAGTCGTTACTTCTGTACTATTTGCAGCTTGTTCTAACAAAGAAGAGAAGAAAGCAGATGCGAAGGATGCGAAGACTGAAGAGCGCACTGTACAACACGCAAAAGGGGAAATTAAAATCCCTGCAAATCCAAAGAAAATTGCTGACCTTAGTGGTTCAACAGAAGAATTATTAATCTTTGGTATGAAACCAATTATTACTGCTAATACATCTCAAGAAAAAATTGATGCACATATTGAAAAGAAATTAAAAGACGTAAAACCAGTTGGTTCTGCTTGGGGCGATAAAATTAATATCGAAGCAGTAGCTGCTGCAAAACCAGATTTAATTCTTGTAAACAATCGTCAAGAAAAGATTTATGATCAATTATCTAAAATTGCACCAACAGTTATGTTAAAAACTCCATTAGACCAATGGCGTCCAAAATTCGAAGAAGTAGGTCAAATCTTCGGTAAAGAGAAAGAAACAAAAGAATGGTTCAAACAGTATGACGAAAAAGCAAGCAAAATACATGACAAAATCGTTGCGAAAACTGGCGATGCTAAATTCATGAAAATGGCTGCATATCCGAATGCTTTCCGTGTATACGGTGACTACGGTTACGGTAGCGTAATCTTTAATGATTTAAAATTACCAGCAGTTAAAGGTACACCAACTGATAAACCGTTAGTACAAGTACAAAAAGAAGCTTTAATCGATTACAACCCAGATTACTTATTCGTATTTACGACTGGTGACGGTTCTCAGCGCCTAAAAGAATTCCAAGAAGAATCAATTTGGAAAAATATGAACGCTGTTAAAAACAACCACGTGTTTACAATTAAAAACGAAGACTTAAACAAAGGTTACTTCCCACTAGGTAAAGAAATGATCTTAGATGAAGTTTCTGAGTTTGTTTTAGGGAAATAATATATAACAAAAAATCACTTTTACTCTGATAAAAGTGATTTTTTCTTTTTATAAAGGCAATTAATATAGTCTTTCATTTCTTTCTGTTTCCTATTTCGTTTATAATATATAGTAAGAATGCAGTAAAGAAAGGGGGATGTCGGAAAGTGGTATATTTAAACGACAAACTCAGCGAAACAAAAGTGTTTAAAGACCCGGTACATAAATATGTGCACGTACGCGATCGTGTTATTTGGGATTTAATCGGGACGAAAGAATTTCAACGCTTGCGCCGTATTAAGCAGCTTGGAACGACATTTTTTACATTTCACGGTGCAGAGCATAGTCGCTTTACTCATTCGTTAGGTGTATATGAAATTATTCGTCGTATGATTGATGATGTGTTTGATGGCAGACCGAACTGGAATGCTGAAGATAGATTGTTATGTTTATGTGCGGCATTACTTCATGATGTCGGTCATGGCCCATTTTCTCATTCGTTTGAAAAAGTATTTTCATTAGATCATGAGAAATTTACGCAAAAGATTATCGTTGGAGATACGGAAATTAATCGCATATTAAATCGTGTGGATAAAGACTTTCCGCAAAAGGTAGCCGATGTAATCGCAAAAACATCTACTAATAAATTAGCGATTAGTATGATCTCCAGTCAAATTGATGCAGATCGTATGGACTATTTATTAAGAGATGCGTATTTCACTGGCGTAAAGTATGGAAACTTTGATATGGAACGTATACTGCGTGTAATGCGTCCGTACGGGAATCAGGTAGTCATTAAAAATAGTGGCATGCATGCTGTTGAGCATTATATTATGAGTCGTTACCAAATGTATTGGCAAGTATATTTCCATCCGGTAACGCGCAGTGCTGAAGTTATTTTAACGAAGATTTTACACCGTGCAAAATCATTGCATGAGAAGTATTATACATTTAAAAATCATCCGGTTCATTTCTATTCTTTATTTGAAGAAGAAGTAACAGTAGAGGATTATTTGAAGTTAGACGAGAACGTTATGTATTATTACTTCCAAGTATGGCAAGACGAAGAGGATCCAATATTAAGTGATTTATGCCGCCGCTTTATGAATCGAAACCTATTTAAATATGTAGAGTTTACAGATAAGCACGGTTTAGATAATTGGATGGAATTAAGTAGCTTATTTAAAAAGATTGGACTCGATCCAGAGTACTATTTAGTAGTTGATTCAACATCAGATTTACCGTACGACTTTTACCGTGCTGGTGAAGAAGAAGAGCGTCTGCCGATCTTACTTCTTATGCCAAATGGAGAGCTTAGAGAGCTTTCACGTGAATCGGATATTGTTGAAGCAATTACTGGTAAGAAGAGAAGGGATCAAAAATTATTCTATCCGCATGATCTAATCTATGAAGATGGAAGAAAAGGAAAATATAAAGAGAGAATCATCGAGTTACTAGAAGGTAAAAAATAAGAAGCAGCTCTTAGCTGCTTCTTATGAAAGAACTTGAAATTATTTGTCGCTTAAGCGTTTTCCGCCAACTGCATAATGGTTTTTAGACATTTCTTCGATGAAAACAACGATGTTTTCTTCAGGAGCACCAGTTGTTTCGCTTACTGCTGCTGTTACTTTCTCAGCAAGAGCTTTCTTTTGTTCCTCTGTGCGTCCTTCTAGCATTTTCACTGTTACGTATGGCATATATAATCGCTCCTTTTATGTAAGTTACACTCTTATTATAGCGGATTATGGGGAAGAACAATCGAAAAAACAAATATTTTCTTTTTTGACATATTGAAGAGGAGATGAATCATGGATCAGTTATTTAGATATCCGTTGCACCAAATTCCGTTGGTAGCAATGGCCATTATTATTGCGTTATCAGTTCATGAATTTGCGCATGCATATGTTGCATATAAATTTGGAGACGATACAGCAAAAAAACAAGGGCGTTTAACGTTATCACCGATGGCTCACTTAGACCCTATCGGGATGATTGCTGTATTAATTCTTGGATTCGGTTGGGCAAGACCAGTGCCTGTTAACCCGTACAACTTTAAAAAGCCACGTCTTGCAGGGATATTAGTTTCTATTGCAGGACCGATTAGTAACTTAATTTTAAGTGCAATTGGTTTAATTATTTGGTATAGCCTATTAACATTTGGTGTGTTAGACTCAATTCCATTTGCAGTAGCAGATACGTTGGCTCAATTCTTCCGAATTTTTATTATGCTTAATATCGTATTACTTGTATTTAACTTATTACCAATTCCGCCACTTGATGGGTATCGAGTTGTGGAAGATCTAGCACCAACAAATATTCGTGCGAAAATGACACAGTATGAAAAGTATGGAGCAATAGCGTTATTAATTCTTGTTATTACACCGCTTAGCAATTATACAATTCAACCTATTTTCAATGTTGTCATTCCATATGTATTTGTATTTTTAGACAGTATCATTGCGCCTATTTTTGGCCTTTTATAATCATTAAGTGAGGAGGAGTTTACATATGACAGAGAAAAAGAAAAAAATCGGTTTTAATATCGTGAAAAATGATTCAACAGATGGACATGGTGGTTTTGGCGTTGGGGCATTAAGTCTAGAAAACATTTCGCCTGTATTTGTCGATGTACTAGAGAAAACAGCATTCGTTGATATCGGTGCGATGCATGCGCGTAGTACAGTAGAAAAAGGGATTAAGTTTTTAACAAATAAAGATGAAGTTCCAAACGGTAAACCATTTTGGCTTGTTTGGGTGACGATTGAAAGAACTACAACAGGTGCTTATTACGCAGGTGTAACAGCTTGTGAAATGACAGTAGACCGTGAAATTCGCCGTGGATATAAATCACTTCCAGAGCACGTAAACAAAATGGATAAATCAATGAAGCGTCACATTATGGTTGACCATATGGATGAATCATCTAAAAAAGTACTTGGTACGTTCTTGAAAGAACATAATGAAGCAATTTGGAACGAGTCTAGTGAAGAATTGCGCCGTGCATTATTAAGTGAATAAAAGAAAAGGATGTCTCACTAGTCGATTGTTGACTAGGTGACATCCTTTTTGTTTTGGGAGATCGGGACCATGGGATAGGAAAATATATCAACGATTCGAAAAGGAGTATCCATTTCCCGACAAAGAATGACGATAGCTTTCTTACCACGGGAGATATTTTTTCCACCAACCCGTCTTTTTCTTTTCTTCAGTTGTTTTTTCAAATTCCTCTTTATCATCAACATGATCCATACAATATTCAGTCGGCTCTGTACCTTTTGCAAAATACATTTTCACTGAAATTGGACAATTTTTTGTAGCAATCTTACCGTTTTCAGGGTTAATATTCACCGCTACGACATCACTTGGCTTTTTGAACTCTTTTTTAGGCTGTCCATCTAATCCTTTTTCCATCGTATCGGTCCATATTTTTTTCGCATATCCTTGTTCTGCTACGTTTGAAATCGATTTAGGTTGATCGTATCCGACCCACACACCAGTTACAAGTTGCGGGGTAAACCCAATCATCCAACTATCTGTTTCTGTAGAACCAGACTTTCCGGCATATGTTCTTGATAGTTTTGATAACATCGATTGGCCAGTTACAGCGGCATAACTACTTAGGTTTTTATTAAACATACCTGTCATCATTTCTTCCATGACAAACGTTTTGCTTTTATCGAGGACTTGTTTACTCTCCAGATGAGCATCGTATAATATGTTTCCCTCATGGTCCATAATGCGGCGAATAAAAATCGGTTTTACTTCTTTTCCACCGTTTGCGAACATGCTATAAGCATTTGCCATTTCAATTGGCTTTACAGGAGATGTGCCAAGAGCAAGAGACGGAACATCTTTTAATGCGCTCGTAATTCCGAATTGTTTCGCTGTTTTTGTAAGGATATCTTCACCTAAAAATAAATTTGTTTTCACAGCATATATGTTATCGGAGACTGCGAGAGCTTGTGCCATCGTTACGAAATCATCTGCATAATAATCTTTATAGTTTTTTGGTTTATACTTTGAAACACCATCACCTAAAGTAAATACCGTGTATTCGCTTTTTAAGCGCGTAGCAGGGGTGAATCCTCGTTCTAGTGCTGCATAGTATAGAAATGGCTTAAATGTAGAACCAGGCTGACGAACGGCTTGTGTAGCCCTGTTAAATTGACTCTTATTATAATCGGTGCCTCCCACAAGGGCAGCTACTTCACCTGTTTTTGGATTCATAGAGACGAGAGCAGTTTGTATGTTTGTTGTTTCAGGTATGTGATCTCTTACAGCTTGCTCTGCAACTGATTGTAGTTTAGGGTCTAGTGTTGTATAAATACGCAGGCCACCCTTTTGTAAGGCTTGTTCATCTAATCCGATATCACGAAGAAGAGAAGCTTGTACAGCATCTTGGAAATAAGGTGCAATCTCTGCGACTTTTTTTGTATCCAATGAGGCAAAAGTTAATGGCTCTTTCTTCGCTGAAGTTGCTTGTTTCTTCGTAATATAACCTTGTTCTACCATTTCATCTAATATGAGAGATTGTCGTCCTTTCGCACGATCCTCTTTTAAAAAGGGAGAGTAGACACTAGGTCCTTTCGGGATTCCTGCGAGCATACTAGCCTCCGCTAATGTTAATTCTTTTGCTGTTTTATCGAAATATAGACGAGACGCAGCTTCGATTCCATAAGCACCATGCCCGTAATAAATTGTATTTAAATATCCTTCTAAAATATGATTTTTATTATAGTTTACTTCAAGGCGGATTGTGTACATTGCTTCTAATAGTTTACGTTTCCACGTTTTATCATGATCTAAATACAGATTACGTGCGTATTGTTGTGTAATTGTACTAGCACCTTGGACTTTTGCCATCGCTTTTAAATCAGCAACAATGGCACCAGCAATACGCTTCATATCAAAGCCATGATGTTTGTAGAATCGTTGATCTTCGATAGATAGTGTCGCCTCTTTTACATAAGGAGAGATTTCATTGAGAGATACATTGTAGCGTTTTTGCATTTCATTACTTTGTCCTATAACAGTGTCATCATTAGCGTAAAAGACACTTGTTTGCGGGACAGCAACAGGAGGAGGTCCCATAATTTTTGCAACTATAATAATAACAAAAAAGGAAAAAACGAAAAAAAGAACAGAAGAAAACATTACGGTGAAGAAAAGACGTTTATATTTTTTAAGTTTCGGATTCATAGTTTGATCCATCTTTTTCAGCCCCTCATTCATACAAACATTATTGTATTAGTATTGAGGGTTTTCGGTTATTTTAAACAATGAAATTTGGAAAACAAAAAGCTCCTTCAATTAAGAAAGGAGCTCAAAGGCGCGTGCTGGCCAATCAGTAATAATGACATCTACGCCATAATCAATCATAGTTTGTAAATCTTTGTATTCGTTAATTGTATACGGACGGAAAACGTATCCTTGTTTTTGTGCTAGTTGAACAAATTCTTTTGTTAGTAGTTGAAAGTTTGGATGTAAACCAGTTGCTTCTCTAGTTTTTGCTTCAGCGATAGGATCAGCAAGTGGTGTATCATATAAAATCGCTCTTGGGATTTCAGGAGCAATCTCTGCTAATAATGAAACAGATTCGTGGTTAAATGAGGAAAATACAATTTGATTCGATAGATGATATTCTCGAACAAGAGCCACAACTTTTTCTTCGATACTTGGATAGTGAATCACGTCTGTTTTTAATTCAATATTGAGTTGTAAGCTTGTTGTAGATAGCCAAATAAATACTTCTCGTAACGTTGGGATTTTTGCTTCCTGGAAAGAAGGGTCTTTATGGCTACCAGCATCTAAAGCTTGTAACTCCTCCACCGTTTTTTCGGAAACAAGTCCTATGCCATTTGTTGTACGATCGACTGTTTCGTCGTGAATTACGACAAGTTCACCATCTTTTGATAGGTGGACATCAAGCTCAATTCCATGAGCGCCAATGCGTTCAGCTTCTTGGAAGGCAATCATCGTATTTTCGGGATGTGTTCCTTTTACGCCGCGGTGAGCGAAAATAAGTGGTTTACTCATGTGAAATTCTCCTTATCATCTCTTTTCTTCCATTATGAAACTGCTTTGGAAAAAATACAATTTAATATGACAAACATTTACAAAAGTCTAACAGTTGCACAAAAGTTAACGTTAACGTAAAATGTAATAATCAAGTGAAGGGAGGAATAAACATGTATAAGATTGATGAAGTCACAAAGCAAGTTGGTTTAACAAAACGTACACTTCGTTATTATGAGGAAATTGGTTTAATTCATCCCCCTGAACGTAGTGAGGGGAACATTCGCCTGTATACAGATGAGGATATCGCAAGGATTAAAAGGATTGTGGAAGCGAAAGAAGTACTAGGAATTACGCTACAAGAAATGCAGCATTTCTTATCGTTAAAAGAAAGAATGGAACAGAGAAGAAATAGCGAGAATCCTCGTGACCGTGAAGTGATTCAAGAAATTAAAGAGATGCTTGAAAAACAAGTGCAAACGTTAGACGAGAAAATGGAGCAAATGCAGCGTGTAAAGGCGGAACTTGAGGATAGCTTACATCGTGCAGTGACATTTTTAGAGAATACAAAAGGAGAGTAATCAAAATGGAGAGCAAACGAAAACTGGGGAGATTGATTACAGTGGTGGCTACCTTTCTTGCCTTTTCGGGTATAGGGGTAGTCGACCCGATTTTGCCGATTATTGCTGAAAAGATTGGTGCAACGCATTGGCAAGTCGAGATGTTATTTACGGCGTATATTTTAACGATGGCAATTATGATGTTACCAGCTGGAATATTTGCATCAAGATTTGGTGATAAACGAATGATGACAATTGGTCTTGCGATCGTAACTGTATTTGCGTTTATATGTGGTATATCGCAAACGATTGCTCAATTATCTCTTTTCCGCGCTGGATGGGGATTAGGAAATGCGATGTTCTTCGCAACGGCGATGACATTATTGATTGCATTAAGTAAAGAGGTTCATGAAGCAGTTGGATTATATGAAGCAGCTATCGGTTTAGGAATGGCAGGCGGGCCTTTATTAGGTGGTATATTAGGTGGACATTCTTGGCGTTATCCGTTTTTCGCGACGAGTATTTTAATTTTCTTAGCATTTATTTTAGTTTTCTTTTTTGTGAAAGAACCAGAGCGAAAAGTGAAACGTAAAGCAGCAGGCGTAGGGGAATTACTTAACCTAGTGAAGTATAAGCCATTTATGCAAGGTGCGATTTCAGGGATGTTATACTACTACGGATTTTTCGTTGTGTTAGCATATTCACCACTTATTATGCATTTATCTGCTATTCAATTAGGATTTGTATTCTGTGGATGGGGATTAGCGTTAGCCTACGGTTCTGCAATTTTAGCGCATAAGCTAGAAGGTAAATATGAGCCAAAAGCATTATTGAAAGGTAGTTTACTCGTATTTGCGATTTTCTTAATTGCACTATTCTTTGTGAAAATTATGTGGTTACAAATTGTATTAATTGTTCTATCAGGATTAGCATCAGGATTAAATAATGCATTATTTACAAGTTATGTAATGGATATTTCACCTTATGAAAGATCTGTTACATCAGGTGTTTATAACTTTGTTCGTTGGTTAGGAGGCGCAATTGCTCCGATTTTATCAGGAGTTATCGGTCATACTGTTTCACCACAAAGTCCATTTTTAGTAGGTGGAATTGTGGTGTTAATTGGTTGTATTATGATCCTAATTCCAATTCGTAAACCAGTAGAAGTAGAGACAAAAGCCCTTTCTTAAGAAAGGGTTTTCTTTCCTGTTATGGGGCAAACCCTTTTCGTACATATGTTAGAACCCTCTGACTAAAATATATTTTCGGTATTTTTGTACTTTTAACTATACATTTTGGATGTTTTGTTTTATTTTTGTTAGGGGACATTAATGATGTCCCTATTATAAATTTGCATTGAAAGGCGTGATTGTACGATGGAACTATGGTTCACTGAAAAACAAACAAAACATTTTGGGATTACGGCGCGTATTAACCGCACATTACATACGGAGCAAACAGAATTCCAAAAACTTGATATGGTTGAAACGGAAGAGTTCGGAAACATGCTTATTTTAGATGGCATGGTTATGACAACAGAAAAAGATGAGTTCGTTTATCATGAAATGGTAGCGCACGTACCTTTATTTACACATCCAAACCCTGAAAACGTATTAGTTGTAGGTGGCGGCGATGGCGGTGTTATTCGTGAAGTGTTAAAGCACCCAAGCGTAAAGAAAGCAACTCTTGTTGAAATCGATGGAAAAGTAATTGAGTACTCTAAACAATACTTACCATCAATTGCAGGCGCATTAGATAATGAGCGTGTAGAAGTAAAAGTAGGAGATGGTTTCCTACACATCGCAGAAAGCGAAAATGAATATGACGTAATTATGGTAGATTCTACTGAGCCAGTAGGCCCAGCCGTAAATCTATTTACAAAAGGCTTCTACGCTGGAATTTCAAAAGCGTTAAAAGAAGACGGTATTTTCGTTGCACAAACGGACAACCCTTGGTTCACACCAGAACTAATTACAACTGTGTTTAAAGACGTAAAAGAGATTTTCCCAATTACTCGTTTATACACAGCGAACATTCCAACTTACCCAAGTGGTCTTTGGACATTCACAATTGGATCTAAAAAACATGATCCATTAGAAGTAAGTGAAGAGCGTTTCCACGAAATCGAAACGAAATACTACACAAAAGAATTACACAATGCAGCATTCGCATTACCGAAATTTGTTGGCGATCTAATTAAGTAAGAGAATCGTATGGAACAAATAAAGTGTAAGTAGCTCATTTAAGGTGTTTGTCCAGAAGACTTGAACATGCTAGCTATTTACACTTCTGTAAAGAAAATCGTCTTCTTATTGTAAAAAAGAAGACACCGGTAAATCGAGAAAGAGGAGCAGCTCGCTCCAAATTTGAGAAATAATGAAAGGTTGGGATACCTTAAGTTCCACATAAGGAGGAAAAGAATATGCGTTTTGATGAAGCTTATTCAGGTAAAGTATTTATTAAAAGTCATCCAAGTTTTGAAGAGTCAAAGGTAGTTATTTACGGGATGCCTATGGATTGGACAGTAAGTTACCGTCCAGGATCTCGCTTTGGCCCTGCACGTATTCGTGAAGTATCAATCGGTCTTGAAGAATATAGCCCATATTTAGATCGTGAACTAGAAGAGGTAAAATATTTTGATGCGGGTGATATCCCATTACCATTCGGAAACGCACAACGCAGCATAGATATGATTGAAGAGTATGTATCAGAACTTTTAGATGCCGATAAGTTTCCACTAGGTCTCGGCGGTGAGCACTTAGTGTCTTGGCCAATTTTTAAGGCAATGGCAAAAAAATATCCGGATTTAGCAATCATCCACATGGATGCTCATACTGATTTACGTGAATCGTATGAAGGGGAGCCTTTATCTCACTCTACACCAATTCGTAAAGTGTGCGATTTAATTGGTCCGGAAAACGTATATTCTTTCGGTATTCGTTCTGGAATGAAGGAAGAATTCGAATGGGCAAAAGAAGTAGGTATGAACTTATATAAATTTGACGTATTAGAACCGTTAAAAGAAGTATTACCGAAACTTGCAGGACGCCCAGTCTATGTCACAATTGACATTGACGTATTAGACCCAGCTCATGCTCCTGGAACAGGAACATTAGAAGCTGGAGGTATCACATCTAAAGAATTATTAGATTCCATCGTGGCAATTGCAAATTCAAATATAAATGTAGTTGGAGCAGACTTAGTAGAAGTAGCTCCGGTCTACGACCATAGTGATCAAACACCAGTCGCAGCAAGCAAATTCGTGCGGGAAATGCTGCTCGGTTGGGTGAAATAAAAGTGAAGCCGACTGTTTAGACCTGGTGACTAAAGTTCTTTCCTGCAAAAGGTGCTTTTTACCTCGAGGGAAGAAGTGAAGCCACTGATCATTCTAGCCGCTGTAGCTGGATAAAATAAGAGCCTCCTATATGATTAGGGGGCTCTTATTTTGTCGTTATGTGTCGGTAAGTCGATATATTAAAAAAATCGCTGATATAATTTCACTGGCTATCACACAACACAAAAAAGAGTTATCCTCAAACGATGAGAATAACTCTTTTTCTTATGCTACTTTTTCTTCCGAAGTAATGCCACGAATTTCATCAGCAGAACGAATTGGATATTTACGGAACAAGATTGATCCGATGTATCCAACAATCGTGGTAACGATTCCACATAATACAGCAGCAATCGTTACTTTTACAACGTCATTAAATCCGAATAAGACAAGAAGTCCTGGGATTGGTGATGCTGTTCCTGGTGCATTATTAACGAGTTGGAACAGAGATGTAATAATACCAGCAAGTGCACCGCCAACAAAGTTTGTAGCATAGATTGGGATTGGATTTGCTGAAACAACATCGGCTTGTGTTAAAGGCTCGATTGCTACAGCGATTGTGTCTTTCTTTGAACAAATTTTTAATCGTTTAAAGAAAATAAAGTTCATTGGGGCTGAGGCTGCTACGGCAAGACTACCAATTGCCATTGGTAAACCTGTTAATCCAAGCATGGCAGTTAGTGCCATAGAACTCAGTGGAGAAGTAGAAATAACTGTGATTAATCCACCAAGCATAATGCCCATAATGATAGGACTTTCTGTAGTTGCAACTGAAATCATAGAGCCGATTTTACCGAGCGTTGCGTTCACGAGCGGATCCATAAGCATTGCCATTCCGCGTGAGATTGGTGCAGCAATAAATAAAATTGCTAAAAACTCTACACCAGCTGGTAATTTCTTTTCGAGAAATTTCACGACGAAAGCACAAACGTATCCAGCGAAAAATCCTGGTAAAATACCGAATCCACTAGTAGCGATACCGATTAAAACAGCATATACAGGTGAAACACCGATTGCTAGTGCGACTAAAATTGCCGCTGCGACACCACTCATACTACCAGAAGCTTCTCCTACTGATTGTAGAAAGTCATTATGAAACATTTCTCCACCGATATAACGGTGAAATGCTTCAATAAGAAAACTTGCGATTGCTGCATTAGCTAAAGCACCCATTGCTTTCATTCCGTAAGGAGCACGATAACTAAAAAGTGTAAATAGACAAAGTACAACAAGTAATAGTGCTAAACCTTGCAAGATAGCCATTTGAAAACTGTCTCCTTTGATTTTTGTAATAAAAATTTGTATCATTCAATAATAATATAAAAGTTCATGAAACGGAAAAATTTTTTATTGGGAAATTGCTATAAGGTGAAAATGCCTTACAATAATGTAAGGAAAGTGTAAGGTGTTTAGATAGAGTATAGTATGTCATTTTTCGTATAATACAAGTATGGATATATGACTAGGGAAAAAGAAGTGCAAACAGGAGGCGCATGTATGAAATTGGTAATTAAAGTTTTGGTTGTATTCGCCATCATTCTAGGTGGAACAGCGTACTATTTGAACACAAAAACAGAAGGTGTACATGCTTTTGTAGACAACTTCTTTTCAAATAAAGAAATACAAGATTATTATGCGGTTATAGATAAAGGTGAGAAAAAAGACGGAGATTACTTGTATACATTTAAAGGGTATACAGAAGACGGAAAGTTACAAGTTGTTAAAAGAATGATGAACCGTGAATTGCATACAGGGGCGTTTATAAAAATTTATGCAAAAGGTATGCAAGGAAAAGGGTGGGCTGAAATCCCAAAAGAGTCAATCCCACAAAAAGCGTTGCAAAAAATAGAAAAACCATAAAAGGAGCGACTTATTCGCTCCTTTTTTAGTGCGTTAAAATAGTGATAGATGTTTTTTCTTTGTTAGACATGATTTTTGCACGTCCACCAATTGGGAAAGTGAAAATTGGGGTTGTATGCCCGAAACTTGCGTTTGCAATGATAGGAATATGTGCAAGTTCAGGTTTTGAAGTAATCATTTCTTGAATGTCTTCTATCTTACATTCTGCATCTTTTTGCATCTTTCCTATAACGATGCCTTTTACGTACTCAAAATTTTGTTGCTGCATAAGGGAATGTAAATAACGATCAAAGGTTTTAAGAGTAGCTTTTCCAGTTAAGCTATCCTCCTCAAGAAATAAAATTTTATCCTGTAAATTTGGCATATATGGTGTACCTTGCAGTAAATTCAATGTGCTCATATTACCACCGATAATCTCTCCAGTTGCTTCGCCTTCGTGAATTGAAAAGTATCCTTCATTTTTAATGAAATCTCGGTTTTCCTGATCTACATACCAAGAATCATCGCTCCATGTTTCAGAGGGCAGGACTTCAATAGGCTCATTAGAAGTTAAGCATTTTAAAAAGTAATCGTTCGTATACTCGAGTCCTTTCTTCATTCCAAATGAAGAGAAATGGGGTCCTGAATATGTAACAAGTCCTGTTTTTGTGTAAATTACATTATTTAAAGCGGTAATATCAGAATAGCCACAGAAAAACTTCGGATTTTCTCGAATTAGATCATAATCGAGATGCTTTAATAAACCATTAGAGTTGTATCCGCCAAGTGTCGTCAAAATGGCTTTTACATTAGGGTCTCCAAATGCCTCGTGGAAGTCTTGAACGCGTGAAGAAATAGAAGAGGAAGCAAATCGATCTATCTCATCAGCATATGTTGAGAATGTAACTTGAAAGCCCATGTCGGCTAATCTTTTTATAGCAAGCTTTCTGTTTTCAGTTGAGACAATACTTAAACTACAAGATGGTGAAATAACTCTAATTTCATCACCTTTTTTCAATCTTGTTGGTAGCACATAACTCACCCCTTTAAATGAAAGAATATTTAGATTTAAAAAATATTTTATCATATGAAATAAAGTGAAAGTGAATTATTTTTTGAAATGGAGTTTTCCTGATTTTTCAGCAGACAGACAGAGGTTTTTTTTGATATGATAGGAAAAGTGATTTATTATATACATTATTTAATATCTATAACATTTGAAAGGTGTGCAAGACGTGGAGAAACAACTTGCAGGCTTGCCGGTACACGTTCATTTCGTAACAGAAATCCGTGAAGGGGCGAGGAAGGAAACCGTTGCTTTTGAAGCAAATGGTCAATACTATGTAAAAGGTCAAGGTACATATGTAACATTCCAAGAGCCGAACGAACAGGGCGAAGTGAAAACAATTATTAAAATTCAAGATGAACAAGTTCTCATTATGCGTTCAGGTGCTGTTTCAATGCGTCAAACGCATGTGAAAGGTGAATGGACAACTGGTACGTACACGAGTGAACTTGGTACGTTTGCATTGCAAACAAAGACTGATAACGTTCTTTTTAAATGGTCGGATGAAAAGAAAAAAGGACAACTCTTCTTAACGTACGCATTGCTTCTAAGTGAACAAGAAGCTGGCAGATATACAATTACACTTAATTTGAAGGAGGCAAAATAATGAATTCTTTAGAACAAGTAAAAGGATTGATTAAAGAAGAAATTCAAGCTGCTGTATTAAAGGCAGAATTAGCAACAGAAGAACAGATTCCAAACGTTGTATTAGAATCTCCAAAAGATAAAACAAATGGTGACTTCTCTACAAACATGGCAATGCAACTTGCACGCGTTGCGAAAAAAGCACCTCGTATGATTGCAGAAGAATTAGTTGCAAACTTCGATAAAGCAAAAGCTTCTATTGAAAAAATTGAAATCGCAGGTCCTGGTTTCATTAACTTCTACATGGATAATAGCTACTTAACAGACTTAATTCCAACAATCGTTAACGCTGGCGAAGCTTACGGTGAAACGAATACTGGTAAAGGTGAAAAAGTACAAATTGAGTTCGTATCTGCGAACCCAACAGGTGACCTTCACTTAGGACATGCACGTGGCGCAGCAGTAGGTGACACTCTATGTAACCTATTAGCAAAAGCAGGGTACGATGTATCTCGTGAGTACTATATTAATGACGCTGGTAACCAAATTCATAACTTAGCTCTTTCTGTTGAAGCTCGTTACATGCAAGCTTTAGGCCTAGAGAAAGAAATGCCAGAAGACGGATACCATGGTGCGGATATCATTGGAATCGGTAAGCGTTTAGCTGAAGAATTTGGCGATCGTTATGCAAAAGCTGATGCTGAAGAAAGCTATGAGTTCTATCGTTCATACGGTTTAAAATATGAATTAGCAAAACTTCAAAAAGACTTAGAAAGCTTCCGTGTTAAATTTGATGTATGGTTCTCAGAAACTTCATTATACAAAAACGGAAAAATCGATCAAGCTCTTGCTGTATTAAAAGAGCGTGAAGAAATCTTTGAAGAAGACGGCGCAACTTGGTTCCGTTCAATGACTTACGGCGATGACAAAAACCGTGTATTAATTAAAAACGACGGTTCTTACACATACTTAACGCCAGATATCGCGTATCACCGTGATAAATTAGAGCGTGGTTTCGATAAGTTAATTAACATTTGGGGTGCTGACCACCATGGTTACATTCCTCGTATGAAAGCTGCTATTCAAGCGTTAGGTTACGATAAAGAAACACTTGAAGTAGAAATCATCCAAATGGTACAACTATACCAAAACGGTGAAAAAATGAAGATGAGTAAACGTACAGGTAAAGCAGTTACACTTCGTGAGCTTATGGAAGAAGTAGGCGTGGACGCAATGCGTTACTTCTTCGCAATGCGTAGCGGTGATTCTCATTTAGACTTCGATATGGACTTAGCTGTATCAAAATCTAATGAAAACCCAGTATACTATGCACAATATGCTCATGCTCGTGTATGCAGTATCCTTCGTCAAGGTGAAGAGTTAGGATTAGCTACAGGCGGAGACGTGAACTACAAACTTGTTACTTCTGAGAAAGAAGTAGAGTTACTGAAAAAACTTGGTGAATTCCCAGCTGTAGTTGCGGATGCAGCACAAAAACGTCTGCCACACCGCATTACAAACTATGCATTTGAATTAGCTGCAGCACTACACAGCTTCTACAATGCAGAAAAAGTATTAAACCAAGATAACTTAGAATTAAGTAAAGCTCGTTACGAATTAATGAAAGCAGTACGCACTACACTTCAAAACGCATTAGCAATCGTAGGAGTATCTGCACCAGAAAAAATGTAATAAAGAAAAGCGGAGCCGACTGTTTAGTCCCGAAGGCTAAGGTTCTTTCCCACAGAAGATGCATTTTATCTTCTCGTGGGGAAGGTTCTTAGACAGAAGGGGCTAGGAGGCAGAGCTGGACATAAAGAAAAGCGGAAGCGGACTTTCGTTTTTCAGTAAAAGGCAATCACACGATGTTGTGATTGCCTTTTTGTGTGGAGATAATAAAAAAATAAAATTTTATCAAACAAAAGGAGAATTTGCGTCGTCTTATATAAATGACAGGAGGTTTATGATGGCAGAAAAGGTAGAAGAATTAATTGATATATATAAGCAGCAAATATATTCCTTATGCTATAAGTTAGCGAAGACGAAAGAAGACGCGGAAGATATTTTTCAAGAGACGTGGATAAAAGTTTTTTCATCGCGGTACCAACTCTCTTACGTGGAGAATTATAAAAAGTGGATTACTACAATTTGTGTTCGTACGTTTTATGATTTTTATCGGAAAAAGAAAAGGTGGAAAGATCGTGTATTGGATTTATTTCATAAAGAAGATGGTGGAGAAATAGAGCATGCAGATGATGTGAATATATCAGAAGAATTTATTCAAAAAGTCGAAGCAGAAATGATACGAGAAGTTATACAGTTATTAAATGAAAAATATAAAACTGTGCTCGTACTCTACTACTATGAACAATATTCTTACAAAGAAATGAGTGAAATATTAAATATACCAATTGGTACGGTGAAATACTGCCTTAATTATGCGAAGAGGCAAATGCGAGAACATTTGGAGGGGTTCGTTTATGAAGGAAGATAAATTTGATCAAAAGATAAAAAGTAGTTTAGCGGGAGAGATGATTCCTAGCGAAGAGCTGATAAATAATACGAAGCAGGGCGTGCGAAAGGCTCAGAAGTTAGAGAAGAGATGGATGATTTGTATTCACGCCATTTGGATTGTTTTGTTAACAGTTGTTATAGAACAATTTGTTACTCATTTAGATAACAAAATTCCAATTATTATAGCAGTCTTTATTATGATGCACGTATACATTCAGATATATGTTGTAATACAGTCATTTTTAAAGAAGGAGTATAAATTACATGAAAGAGTTCGCTAATCCGTTTGTAATATTTGAAGTAGCTGGAGTGACAATGTTTTTAGCTTTTATAGCACTTTTAATATGTGTTGCATCATGGGTATATACAGATGCTAAAGCACATCAAATGAGTAAAGGATGGAGTGTTTTAGCGGTTATATTGCCATTCTTTATTGGGTTTTTATTATATATGGTGAGAAGAAGTAAAAAGAAAGTTGAAGGAGAATATAAGATGAATTTTGTTAAAAAACAGAAGGTAATATTAGTTGCGATATTGGCAAGTACAATGTTTGTATTACTTAGTGGTTTTACTTTTGCGCAAACGTTAGATGATGCGTGGAGAGCAGGAGATATATATTTAGAAAATGAGAAGCAAGGGGAGACAAGTTACGAGGCAAAATTCTCATCATGGGATATTGCCGGTAAAGATATTGAACTTCAGTATGAAAAGGATACAGAAGTGACATTTTCTTATGAGACAGATGCAAAACGAGGGAACTTATGCTTTAGCGTATATGAAAGACAAGGAGGAGGTATAAACGAATTAAAGGAAATTTGTGAATCGAAAAAAGGTACTTTTACAGTTACATTGAAAGCAAATGAAAAATATGTGTTTAATATAAGTGGTGTAATGGTGAAAGATGGATTTGTAAAAGTGAATTGGGAAGAGAAATAAAAGGGGCCCTGTAAAGGACCTCTTTTCTATTGAATAGTATAAGTAACAGAAAAGCTCACAGGACTGTAGTAAACGAAGGGTGCATGAAATTGAACATACATATTTCCATCCGTTTTTGCAGTGAAAATACGGCCGTAACCATCAGAATAACGTCCAATAAGATTATGATTTGAGTCATAAACACTGTAACTAGGAGTTTTACTGTTAGGTTGAATTGTTAGCTCTTGTCCCTTTTGAAGGAAAATAGGTTCTTGTTCAGAACTACCTCCAGTTTGCAAAGAATAAAATTTTGTGAAACTTTGTTCTTGAGCGGCAGCCGCAGCTTTTGTTTCAGGAATAAATGCGGTAGCACCAGTAATTCCTGCTAAAGTTAACGCACCAGCTAAAATCATTTTTTTCATAGTAGAAAAGCCTCCCTATTAGTTGTAATCGTTTTTGTTACAGTAAATATTGTATACGATAATGAGTAGGAAAAAATATGCTTTTATGCATATATATTTTTTCTCAATAAAATATCACCACTTTAAAGTAGGTGATTTTTGCTATAACTAATTGTTTTTCTTTTGGATTGACAAAAGAAGACGGATAAAGACTTTATTATATATTTTCTTTATTTTAATTAATTTATATTGAGAAATAGAAAAGTGCAACCTGAATTATTTGTATATTTTTAATGAGGATATAGATGCTATTACTTTTAGAAGAAAGGTGGCTTTTTCTGAAAAACCTAAACATATAATGTTGTGTAAATTAAGGAGAATTATATGAGGGTGGTCAACCTTAGCCAGAATATGATATGTAAAATAGGATAATCGGTTAACCTAAAGATGCCTTATAATAATGAAGTAAAAATGGGGAGCAACAATTAACTATTGATTTTTGGTAACAATTCTAGAATAATAGACTATGGAAAAAATTTGTTGTTTTTTGGGGGAATTACGAAAAAAGGCATGTCTGTATTATTTATTGATGAAATGCTAATAGGGAATGTTGTAATTGCTTTAAATCATGTTATTACAATCAAGGTAAGTGTACTTAAAATTATAATCTATCTAACAACTGAGTAGGTAATCCTCAAAACTTCTTATTTAAGGAGTCAAGGATTTGGTGCTAATCAACTTGATTTTTTAGATTCGATAAAAATAATGAGGAGATATACAACTCTTATTTTTGATTTAACATCTTTTATATATATATTAATACATAAATGTATATAAGTATATATAAATATTTTATTATTCGTAAAGAAATTAAAAATTTTTAGCGGATAGATGATATGTAGGTTTATTTTAATTTTTTGACATAGCTCTAGAATCAGATCCATCAGGAGAAACCCTTTTTCTCGACACCCATTTATATACTCCAAAAATGAAAAGACTGATTCCCGTATTTCTGCAAAATTCACATGAAATCAGTTGAAAATCACAATCGTTTTTAGTTACCCCCAAACTTGTTTCACTTTATTCAGATTTGGAGAATATTTCTTTTATCTTCATAGACAAACAATACTTCGTCCGTAATATTTTAACTCGCTCCACATTTACAAGTTTTTTTGTTGGTATGCTTATTTCGACTATAACCCTTAATTTTCGTTATTTTTCAGAACGATAAGTATGGAAGTTGATAGGATGCATATTTGCTGTGAAGTAGTTAGTCTATATTTGCCCGCACTAAAATCTTTTACACATAGAATAATCATTTTATAATCCCTAAGGCACAAAAAGAAGAATGGTTGTCATGAGTTTCGTCTGGAATGCATTTTAAATCATTTTTTCCTGATTTTAAATGTATTCCAGTATCTGTCGTCTATATGTATTTATTATTTAAACTTTTTTGTCAAAGTTTATCTATGTTCCTATTAAAAAATATAGGTCAAAAGTACATAATTGTAGGCGTGTCGAAAATGTTAGATACACTTATAAAAAATCAAGTTTCAAGTTGTTAAGTAGTAGTGAAGGGGGGAAGAGAAATCATAATAGCTATTAAAAATACGTAGGTGAAATAGTTGGATAATAGAATTTTCATCATAACATGTTTGTACCAGAAACTATTTATATTTTAAATTATGAGGAGGCTAACATAAAGTATGTATTTAAAGAGAATAACTTCTATTTTTTCGATTATAATGATTTTCATGTTTACTATAGGTCAGAGTCTTTTACCTATAGTAGCAAACGCACAAGAATTAAATACATTAGGACTTGTGGATAGTTTTAAGATTGATAAAACAGATCTTTCTATCGGACAACGGACTAAAGTAACTATAAACTTCAGTGAAAAAGATAGTCTTAAGCTGAAGTCTGGAGACACACTAACATTAACACTGCCTCCAGAATTAAAAGGATTAAATACAGAGTTTCTATTAGATGATTATGGTACTTGTAAAGTCACTGCAGGTACTGTGGTATGTACATTTAATGATAAAGTGAGTACACATCAAAATATTAAAGGGTATTTAAACTTTTTTGTGGAAGCTGCTAATGTAGGAACGGATGAAAAGAAAGAGATTGAAACCAATTTCGGTACAAATGTAGATAAGCAATCTGTAACAATTACCGGCCCAAGCAGTGGTGGGGGTACAGATCCTGGAAAGCCACCATTTTTTTATAAAACTGGTGATATGAACTCAGGTAAGAGCGATGAAGTACGTTGGTTCTTGAATATAAACTTGGCTAAAGAAGAGTTAAGTCGTGATATTGTTGTGACTGATAATTTACAGGAAGGTCAAACACTTAATAAGGATAGTTTCTATATAATTGTAGATGATTATATAGGTCGTCGATCTTTAACGCTACAAGAGCTTGAAAAGCAAGGTTACGGAACGATTACCTTTACTGGAGACAAATCATTTAAAGTTGTGCTTAATAAGGATAAAGCGCGTCTTGCCTCCTTTTCGATTGGTTATACATCTACTATAACGGAAGCTGGGAAGAAGCAAGAGTTTTTTAAGAATGATTATACGATTGATTACCAAGTTCTAAACAAGGAACCAGTTAATGAATCGGGTACTCATCCAGTCGAAAATATGACAGCTGGCGGTGGTGCTGAAGGTAACGTGACTCCAAAAGGAACACTAAAAATTGTGAAGCATATTGAAGGGGATGAAGAAAAAGTAATCCCAAATGTTTCGTTTAAGTTGTATAAAGAGCCTGATGAACAAGTTGGAGATGTATATAAAACAGATGAAAAAGGGATAATTGAAATCCCTAATTTACAACCAGGTAAATATTATGTGAAAGAAGTTTCAGCTCCAGACTATGTTGATTTCGATCCTCAAGCAAAAGTAATTTTTGAAGTTAAATCAGATGCTGTAAATGGAGTTAAGTTGCCAATTCCGAATAAGGTGAAAACTACATCTATTGCAGGGACCAAGACGTGGAAAGGCGATAACGAGAAAGATCGTCCAAGTTCAATCAAAGTAGAATTACTACAAAATGAGAAAGTAGTAGACACGAAAGAAGTAACAGCGGCAGATGGTTGGAAATACAAATTCGACAACCTAGCAACGTATGATGCAAATGGAGTAGCGTACAAGTATGAAGTAAAAGAACAACCGATAGATGGATACACAACAGAAGTAAACGGTTATGATATTACAAATACAAAAGTGGTACAAAAAACCAAAGTAGAAGGAACGAAAACATGGAAGGACGGAAATGCGGAAGGTCGTCCAACGATGATTAAAGTAGACTTACTACAAAGCGGTACAGTGATTGCGACGCAAGAAGTAAGCGAAGCAACAGGATGGAAATATGAATTTAAAGATTTGGCGATAACCGATGCAGACGGAAAAGCATATAAGTATGAAGTGAAAGAACAAGCAGTAGACGGATACGAATCCAAAGTCAATGGTTATGACATCACGAATACAAAAGTAGGCAAGACATCAGTTGCAGGAACGAAGACGTGGAAAGGTGGCACAGAGGAAGAGCATAAAGCCATCAAAGTAGACTTACTACAAAACGGTACAGTGATTGCGACACAAGAAGTCAGCAAAGAAACAGGTTGGAAGTATGAATTTAAAGATTTAGTAGCGTTCGATGCAAATGGAAAAGCATACAAGTATGAAGTGAAAGAACAACCGGTAGATGGATACGAATCCAAAGTCAATGGTTATGATATCACAAATACAAAAGTAGGCGAAACAAAAGTAGAAGGAACGAAAACATGGAAAGACGATAACGCGAAAGATCGTCCGGAAATGATCAAAGTAGACCTTTTACAAAACGGTAAAGTAGTAGATACAAAAGAAGTAACAGCGGCAACAAATTGGAAGTACACGTTTGAAAAACTTCAGGCATACGATGCAAACGGAGCAGCGTACAAGTATGAAGTGAAAGAACAAGCAGTACCAGGATATGAATCCAAAGTAAGTGGTACTGATATCACAAATACAAAAGTAGGCGAAACAAAAGTAGAAGGAACGAAAACATGGAAAGATGATAACGCGAAA
>NZ_BTRL01000002.1:0-67103 GCF_054771475.1 Bacillus sp. MN7755 | reverse complement strand
GTAGCTGATTCAGAAAATGAAGAAATAGAATTAGAGAAAGAAGATGTAGGAACTAAATCAGAAATAAAGTCTTTAGTGCGTTCAATGGTAATGAAAACACCATTTTCTATTACTTCAGAAGTTTCTAGTTTTTTGAAATCGCCTAATATAAGTATTAAAAAACAAGGAGCATTTGTATTTCAAAATGAAAAAAATGCAGGGTATCGAGAGCTAGATGCAAAGTTATTAACTACAGTGCAATATTATCATGGAAAGGCTTATTGTAAATTAGTTTCTTCAAAACTTCATGAAAAGAGAGAGTTTCTAGAATTTTCTAATCCGAAAGTCGAAGATGATATTGAAAAAAATAGGATCGAGGCATCTTCGTGGATTCCTATCCACAGTATGAAATTAGAGAAGGAACGTGAGGGTGAATTTAATGATTATATAACAGTGAAACTACCAATAGAAATAGGGAAGTATCAGGGTGAAATTAGTTTACGAGAAAAGGTGGTATTTAAAGAAAAAGTCACAGAAATAAAAGATGTGTCACAGGAAATTATTTTGACAAAAAATGAATTTTTATTACCAAAAATAAAAAAGACAGGGCAGAATCCGGTAACAATTGAAAAAGCGGGCTTACTTGTAGAAGGCTATATCTATCAATGCATTGAATATACTATAGAACAAAGTTTATCTCATGATAATGTGTATCAATTAATGCAAAATATCGTATTGGAATTAACTATCCAAGTATTACAAGAACAAGAAGTGCGAGTGCGAATGTGAATTAAAAAAATGATTATATCTCCATTGATTAGATCAAAACTTTATTTGTAGTATACCATATTGTATTCTTGTGAAAACCACTAAGTACTACGAATTATCTTCTTACAGTTTAATTGCAATAAATTCATTTCTAAACATCAATTATGTTTTTTAGAATAATTGAATGGACAACATCTTGAATAGTATCGAATTCAGTAAAGCCGAATTTTTTATAAAAGTTTGCTAATTCTTCAAAGGGAGACAATACACATTTTGAATATGCGATCTTTTCGCCGTTTGTACTAAAAATGCAACGATTTCTCCTGCTAAGTGTAGTCCCCTATATTTCGGGAGTATGAAAATACCACCCAATTCAATCGTATCTTCATCTATTTGGACTAAACGTCCAACACCCACATACAGCTAGCAAGACAGGTTGAGCCCGAAGTGGTAAGGTTCTTAAATGGATAACATAAGAAATAAAAAAAGGACCGGAATACGGTCTTTTTTTATTTCTTATCGAAGCAAACTGTTAGTATGCTCATTTTCCTATACATTTAAAGAGATTATATGGTGGGCTTAGGGGACACGTAGATTTGAAGCCTAATACTACATACATACTTTCCGTATCCGGAAAAGTAACTTATCCTGATGAAAGTATACACGTATTTGTAGATGGTAAAGTAATAGGCCAACGTTTTTTGGAACTTAGGTCCTCACAGTATGAACAAAAATCGTTCGAATTTACTACTCTAAATGATAGTTCTCCAATTGAATTGATAATTAATCTTCCTGCCGTATTACCAAGAATTGATGTCTCTCTTGATGACAATATTGACACTATTAATGCCTATCTTGATGATATCGTACTAGTTGAAAAATAGCCATAACAAAAAATATATTTTTATCATTGACACATGAAAACAATTCTAGAAATGAGCCGCCATATGCCCATCGACTTGAAACTTTGAAATATATCCAAAATGAAATTTGTTCTTTCTGCATTTATTTATGGGAATTCAGCTCGTTTTTCATTTTGGCGTATTTGCTATTCTTAGAGTGATGGTGATGTGATGCTATCCCTAAAAGTCGCGAGTTTATTTAAAGGCGACATTAATAATATTCTTTAAATCTTGGAAGCATAAGTTGACCAAAACGGCCATCTTATGCTTCTTGTTATAATGATACAGTTCAATATAGAAAACGTGTATTTTAATAACAAATATCCATGCTAATTGTTGGCCCTTTTAATTATCCATTCCAATCATTAATTGAACCTCTTATCGGGGCAATTGCGGCAGGCAATTGTGTAGTTCTCAAGCCTTCAGAAAATGCACCAAATGTTTCATCTGTAATGAACAAAATAATAAGTGAAACGTTTGATAAGCAATATATTCGTGTAATTGAAGGTGACAGAGAAATAACTTCTTTGTTGATTCATGCACCATTTGACCACATCTTTTTTAATGGTAGCATTCAAGTTGAAAAAATTGCCATGGAAGCAGCACCGAAAAATCTTGTACCAGTACCATTGGAACTTGGTGGAAAAGGACCAGCTATTGTCGATGAAACTGCTAACCTCGATATAGCGGCCAAACGTATTATCTGGGGGGAAATTCATAAATGCTGGACAATCCTGTATTGCACCGGATTATGTTATTGTGCACAAATCTATTAAAATAAAACTAATTTCAAAAATGAAAGAAATTATTACAAGCTTTTATGGCTCAGATGTATCAAAAAGCAATGATGATGGTCGAATTATCAATGAGAGACAATTTGATAGACTTATTTCTATATTAGAACAAGACCAAAATTATATAATATTTGGCGGAAATTCATCTAGAAGTCATTTATATATTGAACCAACACTTCTTGAAGTAAAATCGGGGGATGCTGCAGCTATGAAAGAAGAAATTTTCGGACCGATTTTACCAATTATGGAGTACAATGCTTTAGATGAAGTCATTCATACGATTAACAACCATCCCAAACCATTAGCTTTGTATGTATTTACTGAAAACAAAAATGTTGAAAAACAAGTACTAGGACGAACTTCTTTTGGAGGAGGATGCGTCAATGATACAATGTCACATATGGCTAATCTACACTTGCCTTTTGGCAGAGTAGGAACTGCGGGATTCGGTGCCTATCATGGTAAACATAGTTTTGATACTTTTACTCATCGTAAAAGTATTTTAAAGAAATGCTCACGGATAGACCTAAGGATTGTATTTCCACCGTATAGGGACAAAATTAAAATTTCACGAAAGATTTTCAAGTGATTTTTGAAAACAGAAGGAAGAAACTACCGGATTTTAATTATGGTTCAAGCTATTAAGGCAATGATAGAATTGTCTATTCTAGTGATGGACTAATTAAGGTTTGTAATGTAGGGGTGCGATATCAATAAATCATATGAAAACTGTACTGTATTCTAATCAAAATAAGAACCCTCCTTCAATTAGGATAGTTCTTATTTTCCATATAGATAAATCATACAATGTAAACTTGAGAATTCTTTACTGTACAAAAATTGTAGGAATCAAAAATTCTTTAATATTAAGAGAGGTTTTTATGTCAATTAAATTAGAATTTAAATTATGTATTTTTTACACAATAAAATCAAAATTAAAACCAATAATACAGAGTGTTTAAATCCTATATAAATCCTAAGTTAGAGAAAAGAATAAAAGATCAGCAATATAAAATTGCTGATCTTTTATTCTTTTCTATTCTTCCCAAACTATCTTTAATAGTTGTTTCGCCAAGCTGTGTGTATAATAAGGCCGTATCTTGGCTAGTATGCCCAAGTTGCTGCATTACTTGTAATGAATCTTTTTCTTCCATATATAATTTATTTGCCAATGTATGTCTTAATTTATGAGGAGACATTCTCTTGCCATAGGACTTTAGTATATTTTTCTACTATATCTTGAATAGCCCTAACCGAAAAAGGCTGTGCAGTATGTTTATACTTCGATAAAAACACATTTTTTAACTCTTTCCCTGGAGCATATTTGTTATCTCTAATTTCCATATACTTTTCTAGATCATTCAATGCAATTGGGGTAATCCATACAGAATCTTCTTTGTTTCCTTTTCGAATTACATCAATGAGTCTTTCTTTTAAGTTTATATCTTCCATACGAAGATCGGCCAATTCACTTACACGAATACCACTACCAAGAAAGAGGGAGAGGATAGCTACATCACGATCTTTATCTCTTAGGAAATAGAATAACTGATGTTTTGTTAAAGATTTTTCATGTTCGTACTTAACGTAATTCAAAAACTCTTGATCGTCATCATTATGAAATATTTTAGATCTCATACGTTTTGCACGGGCATTTAATGTTTCTTTATCTTTATGTATTTCAATCTTAGCCATTACATTTCTATAAAAATAACATTTAATTAAGTATAAACAGATCGAACCTATCAATCTGGCTACCTGGAAAGCAGATGGCGGATATCGTTTTGAGCAAGAAGATGTAAAAAAGTTAGAGGAATTATACAAAGACTCTTTAACATTAAAAGAAGCAGCTGAATTTCTAAATAAGTCAAAGACTTACGTTCATAATGCAGCTAAAGACGGGATATTACCCTTTAAAGAGATTGCTAAAGGGAAATCTACTGAACGATTGTACTTAAAAAAGGATTTGGAAGTTTTCAAAGAAAAAATTGAAAACAAATCAAAAGAGGAATCGAAAGAAAAAAAGCAGCATTTAAGTCTCTATCTTGATGAAAAGGTAGTAGAAGCAATAAAGAAAAAGGCTGCAAAGAAAGGGTATAATGGCTACAAGAAGTTTGCTGAAGACATTTTATCTGCAGAAGTAAAAGAAGACATAGAAGAATAGAAATCCCAGAGAGAATAGATCCCTAAAAAACGTTATAAGGGGTCTATTTTTGTTTTTAAGAAACTTTTTATCCTTTAGGTGTAATTGCATTACCTAAAGTTCCAAAAACGATTATGGGTGATTTTGAGAGGTCGTTTTTCGGGTGCATCCCGAAAAAAATCACTATAATTACAAAAAAGGGTTGATATATAAAATTTAGAAATAGAGGAACGGATAATGAATAATTACAATGGCGCTTTATTTAAAATGAAAAAAGTGAAAAGAAAGATATGAGAGGTAATGATACCAGGATTATAAATATAAAGATTTCATATGGAACTTAGTAGACCTATGAGTAAGCTAGAGAATTTGGCAGATATACATCGCGGAATACATTAAAAAATATACAACTTTTATTTGAAATTTATATTCTCAAAAAATAGCATATGAAACTAAGGTCAATTATGAAAAATCCAAGAAATACAGTATACATATTTAGATTATAGTAAACTAAATTCTTATAAAACTCCTTAATTATATACAGACCAAAATTGGACAGATTTTCTATTTCAGAGTGTTGAAGTATGGTAAAATAGAAGTATAACTGTATATCGTGTGAAGGTGGGCTTGTTATTATCCCTTCTTTCCATTCGGAAGGAAAGGGGGTGATATAACATGGAATTTTTGTTTGAACTTTTAAAAGAAATTGCAAGAGCAGTTGTGCGTGAGGTTTCAGCATACGCACTGAAAAAGCAATTCGAAAAAAAAGACAACAAAAAACCCGCGCTTCACCGACCAAAGTACAAGCGTGGGTCTAAAAGAAAAAGATAATGCATAATAACAGCCACCTTGACAGTAGCAGTTATGGGACGGGATGTTGACGCATCTCGTCTTTTTTAGTTTATGCAATTCAGTTAAGTACTATACTTAATATATATTGGATATGCATTCAATATATATCTAATCTACAGTAAACATACCATATTTTTATTTTTTGGTCAATAAATGAAGAAAATAGAACTGATAGAGGAATGAGAGGTTTCTATATTCTTTCATTAAGTGCATGTTATTTTTAAAAATTTATTGGGGGACTACATGATGAGCGAATTAGTACAGTTCGTAATGATTAATCTAAAGAATTCAGGATCAGAGTTTGATTTCGAAAGTTATACGAAAAAACTTTTAGAAAACATCAAAAAAAATTTGAGGCCAAATGATTTAAATTTTCTTTCGAGCAATACTAAAACTACAAAATGCGCAATTATGATAGATGATATAAATGAATTTATTATCACTTTCACCTATATTAGATCAATTACAATTTCACAATTAAAAGTGGAGATATCTGGAGATGATTTGAATCGCTTAGATACGAATCTACATAATTTAAAAACCCGGTTAAAAGATTTAATGCTAGTGGAATGAGAAGAATGTCTGTGGCTACAAGATTTACAAGCTGAAAAGTTTTCAGATATATTATACGGCGAGGTTCATAAAGTTGAGAATGCATTAAGAAGATTAATTAATACAATTCTATTCTATAATTTAGGTGGGAATTGGTGGGAAACATATATGCCTACCAAGCTCGTACAAGGATATAAAGATAGAGATGAGCAATTTAAAAAGCGTTCACATAGTTTCAAAAATATACATACAAGTTTAATGTCTATAGATACCAAAGATCTAATAAGTATTTTGACCTTTAAAACACATAAAGTAAAAGAAGTTAATTTATTCGCGTCTCCAAATACAGACAATCCGGACATTCGAAAATTCCAATATATTATGAGCGATTTATTAAATGGGCAAAAATTAGATATGCATAAAAAAAATTAACAGGTATTTTAGAGGATACACTGGAAGTAGATAAGGACTTTGGTAAAGAATTCTTTGAGCCATGGTTTTCTTGTGATTTAGATAGATTTATAGAAAAGTGGAAAGGGTTTTGTGAGGATAGAAATCACGTAGCTCATAACAAATTAATAGATATAAAGCTGTTTAAAAAATACAAAAAAATCATGGCAGAGTTATTAGAAGTTATTGTAGAAGCCGAAAAAAAATTCAATAACCATTTAGATTCGGAAATGGAACAATATCTTGAAAAACTAGAAGAACAAGAAGTTATGCAAATGATGGGGGATTATGAAGCTGAACTTCATTATCGTAGAAGAATGCGTGAAGAAGCAGCAGTAGAAACCCTAGAAGAAGATGAAATCCTAGAAAAGTTTAAAGCGATAGTCTCTGAAGCGTTTGACAATTTACAAGAAATGTTATATTACCGTAGTGATATCGAGGTAGAATTTAAAGAACAAAGTGTATTAAATAATGTAAAAGCGTTCGAAATCACCCATAATTACTTTGGGCGTACACTACACATAGCAACAGAAGCAGCAATTGATAGTTCTGAATGTGGTGTAAGTACAGTGAACTTAATATTATTTTATAACAATACTCCGCAAATCACATCTAAAATCACGTTTACAAACGGTAGTTCATACTTTGATGATGATCAAGGAACATATATGCCAGACAATGAGTCAGAGCTTGATATTGACGGCCTCGAAGAAATTGAAACTGAGATTTGCTATTTGATCGAGAATTTTATGCCTGAAATAGAAGAAGATGACATAGCATCTTTTCCTTGTGAACAATGTAATAAATATAACATCAATCTATCAGAAGATAACGGATTTGAAATAGGTACTTGCCTATATTGCGAGCATCCTAATCATGTAGGGAAATGTATGAAATGTGGAAAAACATTGAATTCCCCTACGGATAAAGTATGTGATGAGTGTTGGGAAGAAATCAAGGAAGATTAATATTTCAGATAAAAGTTGCAACTATTGTTGTAACTTTTATCTTTTTTAGGAACGGATATTTTCAAATGATAACCATTAATGAAATAATGATATCGTATAATTTTCATAATATATATGCAAAGAAGGGATGGAATGAGCACAGAAATAAAGGTAACACCGGAACAATTAGAACAAGCTGCTAAAACCGTAAAAAATACGAGATCATCATTAGAATATATACATAGAGATTTATACTCTCAAACAGAATATATAGCTTCTCAGTGGAACGGAGCAAGCAGTGATCGTTTCTATCAGATGTTTAATGAAGCAAAGCCAATGATGTTTAACATCTTGCAAGAATTAGATAAAATCGCAGTAGAATTAGAACGTGCAGCTGTTAAATTCCGAGAAGCCGATGAGTTGTATGGCGGAAATTTAGTTGACTCTGAAATTCAAGAAGGTGCCATGTGTGGAAAACTTCCTCCAAAATCAGAAGAGTCATTTTTCAATAAAAAGGACTTAAATGCTGCATGGACTGGTATTTCTACTGGTTTTGTAGATGGTGCAGTGGATGCATGGGAGGGACTAATATCCTTAGGTGATAAAGAAACCTGGCTGAATATGCGAGATGCGATTGTAAACTATGAGGAGACTATTCCTGCTGCATGGAATACTGTATCAGATACATTTATGAATAAATTTTGGAATGGGGATCTGGAAAGTAGAGAGCATTATGTAGCTTATGGTATAGCAACGTTAGGACTCGGGCTTCTGGGGGATAAGGGGCTTAGTAAAGCAGGACAAGTTGGGAAGGTGGCTGCTATTACAGGTTTTACTAAAGGGAAATCACTTGTAATTAATTCGCCGGCATATAGAAATGCATTACATATATTAAACAATTATGAATTTAAGGGTGGTAATCATCTCTCATATGCAGGTGTCGGTAGTACACAACAATATTTACAGAAAGCAGCTACGTATACTTATGAAGGCGCGAATGGTCCAAAAACAATTCGTTTGCGAAAAGGAGACTTAGCAGGAGACAAGCACCCAGTTACAGGAATTCCATACGATGCTGACGGATTTCCTATTTTTGAATCAAAAGGTGAGGTACTATTAAAAGAGGCTGATTTCAAAAAGTCTAGAACAACACAGTCTAGAAAGTGTAGTAAGGCATTATATGAACAAATAATGGGAAGTCCTGAATTAGCTTTAAAATTCACAGAGGAAGAAATTCAATTATTTAAAATAGGTAAAACGCCAGAGCATTATACATGGCATCATCATCAAGATGCTGAGAGAATGCAACTTGTAGATTATCAGACTCATCATGATACCGGTCATACAGGTGGATATAAAATTTGGGGAAAAGATAGCGATAAATAGGGAGGTACTTAGTCATGAGTCACATTACATGGATCAACGCAAATGAGAACAAAATAACAAATAACCAAATTAAACAATTAGAACAATACTTTAATATTAAATTTCCTAATGATTTTATAGAGTGTGTACAAAAATATGATGGTGGATATCCTACGCCAGATACTTTTAATATTCCAAATCAAGATGAAAATTCACTCAATAATCTTTTAACCCTAGATTCTAATAAAAAATACTCCATTCTAGAAACATATAATAATACGAAAGATAGATTACCTGATAAAATTTATCCTTTTGCCAGAGATCCATTCGGTAATCTTTTATGCTTCGATTATCGAAATACCAGTGATTCACCATCAATCGTATTCTGGGATCATGAGGAAGAAGACATAGAGGAAGCAATATATCCAGTTTGCTCAACATTTACAGAATTGCTTGATAGTCTATATGAATTTGATGATGAAGAATAAAGGATGAGTTATACCATAACTTATCCTTTATATTTTTATCATTTATTGGTTTTACTAAAAAGCACCCGACATCTTTCGAACAGCAAAAATCGGGAAAGATTCCCTTATTTCATACATAATATCCTCGAAGGGAGGGATTACATCTGGACTGGCTGGAGAGAATGAATCGAGCAATGAATTACATTGAGCAGAATTTATCAAACAAAATAGATGCTAAAGAAGTAGCAAAATTAGCTTGTTGTTCAGAATATCATTTTCCGAGAATGTTTTCGTCAATTACAGGATTTACTTTGTCGGAATATATTAGACGAAGACGTTTATCACAAGCTGCATGTGAGCTTCAAAATGATAAGACTATACGTATTATTGATCTTGCACTTAAGTTTGGGTATGATTCATCAGATGCATTTAGCCGGGCTTTTAAAAATCTGCATGGTGTATCTCCTACAGCAGCGAGATGTAATGGAATAGAGTTGAAAATGTTTCCGAAAATCTCCTTTCAAATTACGATTAAGGGAGATGAGGAAATGGAATATCGAATAGAAGTATTAGATGAGGAAATTGAAATTATAGGGGTAAAACAAAAAGTAATGACGGAAGATGCATTTCGTACAATTCCGCTATTATGGGAAGAAGCGACAAAGAGTGGACTCTTAGATAAACTTATAGATATGTCTTGGCAAGATCCACAATGTAAATTAGAAGGACTTTTAGGAGTATGCGGGAAACAAGCCGCTATTACCGACGAAGCCTTTCACTATATGATGGGATGCCGTTATCAAGGAGAATATACACCTGATATGGAGAAAATCATAATACCCAAAAGCACATGGGTTGTATTCCCAGATGTTACTAAAGCATGGAAACGTCTCTATACAGAATGGCTTCCAGCATCTGAATATGAGCTAGCAGATCTTCCTTGTATCGAGAATTATTTAGCCCCTGATAGAAAGCCAAGTAGTGAACTATGGGTTCCAGTTGTTCAAAAATAGAAATAATAGCATTTCATTTTATACTATCATAGATAAAACGGCCTATTACTAACCTATTACTATAATATTGATTTCAATTGCATACACTAGTATAATAATAATGTCAGAGCATGCTCTGATTAGTCTACGTTATAGGGGTATAACAGACGACATTTATTTTCAAAATCATAAAATCGGATTCACTTATATGCAAAATAAAAGCCTTCCTAATTGCAGGAGGGCTTTTATTTTTGTTTTCGAACTACAAAATAAACATGATTAGAAAAGTAAAAGATATAACCTTTTATCCCGCGTTAACGGGCAGTAAAACTCCCACCTCAAAATTCAGTTGGAGCAAAGAAGTTAGGTGGGAGATTAACTGTCCGTAAACGTCCGATTGGTTCAACTAATAATCAGTGGGGGATAAACAAAACCCCCACTGATTAAAGTTTCACTTTATGTAGAATTTACTTTAGTAAGCGCTACTTAACCATTAATAGTTTTTAATTTTTCATTTTGAGAGTTATATTATATATAAGATTCCTAATATACCAAGTCTAAAGTGATTCTATTATTTCGAATCTATGCTATTATACGGATATATTAGAAACCATTTAGGAGGGAACCATTTGGATTTTGAGAGAATACCAGTAGTGTTAAAACGATATGATTTTAAGGCGAAAATGAAAGTTTGCCAAGACAATTCGAAGGAGCTCATGTCTATTAATGGTTTGATTCCTATTAGTGAATGGCCTGGCAAAGCATCGCCGTGGGATTTAGAGACATTTGCTTTGTTTTCTGTTATGACAATTGGTGAATATTCTGATCGTAGATTTGATGACAGAAAAGAAAGCAAACAGTTCGCAAAAATAATTAATGCAATCAAGAATTATCTCCCTCCAAAATTAGAAATTTCTCAAGATAACAACAAGTTTTTAAATAATTTTATAATTGTCACAGGGTTAAATCAATTTCAAATCCAAGAAGATATAGGTATTAAAATTTATAGATATTCATATATCTTCAGTTTCGAGAATGAAAATGTGAATATGAAGCAACAATTCATTGAAAAATTCGGATGTAGTTTCGATGAATTTAAAAAATTTGGTTTTATTATTCATAGTCTTTTCTCAAGAGAAATTAATAAATATCTAACGCCAGATATCTATGATTACGTATTTAGAAAGCACAGTTATATAATTCAACATCTTCTCATTGATCGAGCAGATTATGTAGCTCTTCAAGAAAAGATAATACATGACACCACTCAATATACTTATGGCTTTAAATACTTTTATCAATTTCCTTTCATTTCTTACAAACAGGAGATTTTTCTGCCATTGCCTCACCTTATTATGCATTCTGTTACATCTTCCCTTTTATTTAGATTAACAGAAGGGAAGAATAAACTTCGCGAGCTGTTTGGAAAAGAGGTTCTTGAAAGCTATATTTTACACTTATGTGGTTTATCTGAATCGTTTGATGAAGTCATACCTGAATATTCATATAAACATAAAAAAAATAATAAGCGTACACTAGATATAATGATTCGAAAAGGCGATAAATGTTTAATGTTAGATAGTAAAAGCATGAGTCCACGTGTTTCTTTAAGGAATCTAAATGATAAGGACGTAGAACATACAGTTAATCGGATGGTTGATGCTGTCATTCAAGTTTACGAGCATATCACTGAGCGTTTTCCAAACGAGTATTACCCATTCGATGTAAAGATAGATTACTTGAAAGAAAACATCTTTGGAGCTGTTATTTTTAACGAGGATAGTTATGTTCTAAGAGACCGCATAATGAATAGGGCTGCGGAAGAGCTAAAAATTATTCATGGCAGCGAGGAATATAAATATCTATGTTCTAATGTCAAATTGATGAGGTTGTATGAATTAGAAAGAATGATATTTCAACAAGAAGATTTACTTCAATTGCTAACGAATAATAGACAGAATGAGAGCAAGTGGTTTGATTATTCATTTATAAATGATCATGAAAAGCATGATAGGGGAGTAGTTAAAGAAATCTCACAAACAAGCGAGAATATGCAAAAGGTTTTAATAGAATTCATAGATGAATTAGTTAAAGAAGGTCTCATATCACGATGATAAGCAAAAAAGCCATAATTCCAGCCATTGGGAATTATGGCCCTTTTAATATGCACGAAGAAGACATAAGAGAAAAAATCAGTGACAAGATATTTGAATATAGAAGAGACTTGTCACTGTTATGTTCTCATTAAAAGTATTTTAATTAGGGAAAGTAAACCGCAAACCTGTTGCATGTTTATAGTGAATAATTCTATAAATCTATAATTTTTTTGGTTAAGATTTTCTTGTTCCAATCAATACCTAAAAAAGTTTAGACTTTCTTGTCTTAATCGTTTGGAACTTCATGTCCTTGTTGTAAAAAGACATGAAAGTCTAAAATTTTTGAACATAGGACAAAAACTCTAAACTACTTAACCAGTAATGTTCGAGGGCTTTTTTTCCAAAGTACGAAAGATTAGAACGCGAGCTTAAAGAATTTATTTCAGAAGAAGATAAGAACACATATTGGCTATTTTCAAGACATGAAGACTTTATTAAAGAAATAAAAAGTATAAATGAATTAGTTGCTGTATCAAAACAAGCTTTTTAATGAACGTATTTATCTTTGCAACAAAAATTAATATTAATATAATATGATTTTAAAATTCATGTAATGTTTTCTGCTTATTATTAAAGCAGGGGGTGTTAATATGACTGTAAGCATGTTTTTTGTTAAACTTATTTCTGCAATTGTAGCGTGTGCATGCGTAGTACCTGCTATTGATGGAATCTTTAATAAAATTGAAGAATATGTAGGCTAAAGCATCCATAGCGATGCTTTTTTGTTATATAGGGTAATATCATATAGGAGTAGAAGCCATGCATATGATAAAAAAGAACAATTCCAGTAGGAATCCTGATTGCTCCTTGAAATGTGACCTATATTTGCACCAGAACCGGTTAAAATATAGGTGGTTCAGTTTGAGAAAGGAACTTTATGGTATCATTTTAGTAAATTTATTTATATAATTATATTATATAAATAAATAGTTTCAGAAAGGTAAGTGAATATTATAATTAATTTCGAACCATTTAATCCAACAATAAATGACATAGCGATCAAACTTGCTATGGTACTGTTTATACCGTTATTCTTAGCATTGCTTATCAAAGTTATACTTATGAAATTTATGAGAGAATCGATTGCTGGCAGACTAGCATATCTATCTTGTCTATTTTTTATGTACTATGTATTTAAATTTGTTACAGAGTAGAAAGATATCTTAGGATGTTATTTCTTTATTAATAACAGTTCTGTATATCTATAAAGTTTTGGTTTATATTTTCTTGTCCAATCAAGTTCCAAAAATGAAAGTTTATACTTTCTTGTCTATATAGTTTAGAGTTTCATGTCTTTGTACAGTACAAAAATGTAGAAAGACATAAAAGTCTAAACTAAAATCTCATGAAGAATCATTGATAAATAGCCATTATCATAAATTTTGTAGGTACTTTCATGTCTTAATAATGGGACATGAAAGTCTAAACCTTTTGAACATAGGACAAGAAACTCTAAACTACTTATCCAGTAATAATACAATAAAATGAAAGTAAACTTTTACCCAAAAGCTTACATTGAAATCCTTTATTTAATTTATCTCCATTCCCCTGATACCTCAAAATTCAAAGGAAAAGTATACATTCAAAATTTGATGAATAAAGAGATTAAAATACCGGTGATCAAGAAAAAAGACTGTTTACGAAAATAGCCAAAAAGAAAAAGCTAGATTCAAGCTAACTTTTTTTTCATAATTTCCGTTATCAGTAGTATCCCAAAAAGCTAACTACTTGTCTTTTTTAGATAAGTAATTAGCTTTTTGGGATACTTTAAAATATTAGCTTGATGGCTATTTGGTGGTACGCCAAATAGTATAATTAACAATCTTTTATATGTTGTGTAACTCGAAATCAAATGTTTATAAAATTAAGACTACGCGGTTACACAAGATATAAGATAGGGGTAAGTAAAGGAAAGAATTATATGTTTTTTCAAATCCCTAAAAGGGTTCTATAGATCAATAAAATATGTTTATTTCAAATTGTCACATTTATGTAACATAAGTGATTTATTTTATAATAGGAAACTAACACGAAACGAGGGAGAAGTTATGAAAAAAATCATACCGATAGTCGCAGTAATAGGCATGATGAGCTTAGGGATACAAGAAATGAATGTGAAAGCTGAGACATACAAAAGTGCAGGTTCCAAAATGGATTTTTGGAATTCTAAAAGAACAGGCACTAATTTTATGAATAGCACTTCATTACCTGAGAATTACAAGAGTGCAAAGGAGGCCAATATTGAATATGTTCGTTTAGCACCTGATAAATGGGCAAAAGATGAAGCTTTCTTCTCTGGAGACAAACCAGATACACCAGGAAAAGATTTTCTTATTGGTAATGCAGATAACTATCAAGGATTAGTGAAAGAGGATGTAGCAAAATTAAAAAAAGATTTAGATGCTGCACAATCACAAGGAGTTAAAGTTGTACTTACAATGCTTTCATTACCTGGTGATCGTTGGCGTCAATTTAACAATAATAAGAATGATGATAGAATCTGGGAAGAAGAAAAATATCAAGAACAAGCAAGCCAATTTTGGAAGGACCTTGCGCTTGAATTAAAAGATCATCCTGCTGTGGTTGGTTACAATATTATAAATGAGCCACACCCAGAAACTTCTAAGAAAAATAGATATAATGATTTTTGGACGGAAGATTATGAGAAATGGTATTCAAAAGTGAAGGGGACCCCAGCAGATTTAAATAAATTTTATCAAAAAGTTGTTAATTCAATTCGAGAAGTAGATAAAGAAACACCCATTATTTTAAATTCAGGTCTATATGCCACACCTTGGGCTTTTAAATATCTTGAACCAGTTAAAGATAATAAGACATTGTATGCATTTCATATGTATGAGCCATATCAATTAACAAGCCAACGTGAAAATCAAAATAAAGAGTATCAATATCCTGGAATTGTAAAAGTAGGAGAATTAAAAACACCTATGATGTGGGATAAAGATGGATTAAATACATTCTTACAGCCTGTTCAAAATTGGTCTGAGAAAAATCATATACCATCTAATCGAATCATAGCTGAGGAATTTGGGATTAATCGTACCGTTCCAGGAGCACCTCAATATATGCAAGACTTAATTTCTATATTCAATCAAAAGGAATGGCACAAATCATTCTATGCATTCCGTGAAGATACTTGGACAGGAATGAATTATGAATTAGGAACAGGAAAAATAAAATGGGATCAAGGGGGGGAACCAATACGTCAAGATAATCCAATTTGGGATGTAATAAAAATTGATTTACAATCTCATAAACTTCTCAAGTTAGGCGGCCGAGTATGGGAAGATAATAATCAAAACGGCATTCAAGATCAAAGTGAAAAGGGAATGGAAGGCGTTCGTGTTCAACTGTTCAATAAAGATCGTAATGTAGTAAAAGAAGGAAAAACAGATAAAGAAGGGCGCTACTTGTTTGATGGGTTAACAGCAAACACATATCGTGTACAAGTAGAGAAATCATCTGGTTATATCTTCATGCCAAAACAAAGTGGACAAGATGTAACGGTTGACTCCGATGTAAATGAAGCTGGAGTAACAGACACTATTACTCTTTCAAATGACGATGTAACAATCGATGCCGGAGTAAATAGAAATAGATTCAAGGATGTCCCACAAGGACACTGGGCATTTCATACGATTCATAATTTAGCGGATGAAGGAATTATTACGGGTTATGGAAATGGAATATTTGGTATGGGAGACGATGTAACACGTGAACAAGTAGCTGCGTTAATTTACCGTACTTTGCATATAGAAAAACAAGATGAATATGAAAATCCATACAGAGATATCAATAAAAATTCAACAATTTTTCCTGAGGAAATATTAGCTTTAACTAAGCTAGGGATTTTCCAAGGCGATGATCAGGGAAACTTTAGACCGAAAGCTACATTAACACGTGCAGAAATGGCACAAGTTATTACGAAATCTTTTAAACTAGATGTGAAGGCTCCACATAATTTCAACGATGTTCCAGCAAATTCATGGGCAAAAGATGCGATTAGTGCCGTGCAATCGAACCATATTGCAGTAGGAGTTGGAGAAGGGAAATTTGCTCCGGATATGAAAGTAACACGTGAACAGTATGCACAATTTTTATATAATGCAATTTCGAATGAGCGATCCCATCAATAAAAAGGAAATAAAGTTGAGCGGCCTATTATATCACCATTATAGGGGAGTATTACTGCACGTAAAAGTTTAATTGGTGATAGCCTAAACCCATCAACCTAAGAGTGAAAACAAAATGAACTTTCGTTCATATGAACTAAAAAAACCTTCCAATATTTTGTGTCCTTAAAAATAATCATACCAAATAAACCTAGATAGGTATCATTTTTAATATACAAATTTGGATATATTACATTTGCGATAAGAATAAATAAATCGTAATTCTTATAAAAGTCTTATTTTATTAAGGGAATAGAAAATATATTATAAATAGTTTGATATAATGAAATGTAAATTAATTTATAGAGCGAGGTATATAATATTGAATAAACGACGTATTTTTATTGGTGCTGCAATGAGCAGTGTTTTACTATTATCTGCATGTGGTAATTCAGATAATCTTGCTACATCAAAATCAGGAAATTTGACCCAAGAAGAATTTAATAAAGAGTTGAAAGAGACAGCGGGAAAAGTCGTTCTACAACAAGCAATGTTAAACAAGATTTTACTAGATAAATATAAAGTTTCAGATGATGAAGCAAAGAAAAAAGTTGAAGAATTAAAAAAACAAATGGGTGATAATTTCAAAGCCTATTTAACACAGGCTGGAGCTAAAGATGAAGATGATCTTAAAAAGAAAATTAAATCACAAATAGCTTTTGAAAAAGCTGTTAAAGCTTCGGTTACAGAAAAAGAAATAAAAAGCCTTTATAAGCCAAAATTAAAAGCAAGTCATATTTTAGTAAAAGATGAAAAAACGGCGAAAGGAATAAAAGAAAAATTAAATAATGGGGAAGATTTTGCAGCACTAGCAAAACAATATTCAGAGGATCCTGGTTCAAAAGAAAAAGGTGGAGAATTACCTGAGTTTGGCCCAGGTGAAATGAAGCCTGAATTTGAAGAAGCCGCTTATAAATTAGAAGTTGGACAAGTAAGTGATCCAATAAAAGCTTCTTATGGTTACCATATTATTAAATTAACAGAGAAAAAAGAGTTAAAACCTTTTGATCAGGTAAAAGATAATATTCGTAAGGAATTGGAACAGAAACGTTTACAAGATCAACAATGGCAACAACAATTCTTCAAAGATTTATTCAAGAAAGCAGATATAAAAATATCAGATAAAGATTTAAAAGATACTTTTAAAGAATTTGAAAAATAAGGATATGAAATATAATCTACTTACTTGCCTTAAAAATAAGTAGGATTGCTTATTTCTTTTTGAGTATAACATGTTATATCTGGATTATGTATTTGTATAAAAACTAGCTATGTCATTGTCATATTTATGTTGAATAAGGGGTCTCGCCACATACCCATCAAGCTAATAAAATAAGAACATCCCCATAACCAAAAAATTCGTTTGGGGATGTTCTTATTTTATAATTAATAGATATAAAACATAAATTTTTAAGAAAAGTATTAACGATTTGCAAATTGAGTTGCTATATCTGTTGCATCTTCTTTATTTAAATGGTAAATGGAATCATCTCCTATACGTTGAACATACGCTTCATCAAAGTATGGTTTCACACTAAAAAATAATACTTTAAATTTGATTTTTTTACCATCATCTAATACAAAGTCAATGTTACGTTGAGAAGATTCTTCAAAAAACTTCTTCTTCAAAAAATCTTTTTTTGTTACAACATCTTTCTGACTACTTAGTTTTTTAAACACTGATTTTGCTTCTTGACCATAATCTCTAAATGTATCTCCAGCAACAGAATCAGTTTCTAAATATTTTATTTTTGAAATCAGATTAGGAGTTAAAGACCCCTTATTCTCATCTCCTACTAAAGACATGTACATAAATATTAATAGAAATATAACTAATAATCCTAATATGATTTTTTTCATTTATTGTCTCCTGTTCTAAAAAATAGTACCTGTCTATCATACCAAAAATAGGGAATATACTTTTAGAATTTATAAAAAATATAATTAGAATTAAATTAAAACCTTCGAAAAAACCTGTTATAAAAATGGAAAAAGCGTTAACCTTTCTTTAGAATCAAAAGAAAGGATGTTTTTATAATGTGCTTTTCAATTCAAGATGAGCTGCAATTGTATTCCCAAGAGTTACAACGATATATGTTACCTGATGCTTTAGAGCAATTAGCTAAAAATATAGGATTTGTTAAACGAAAAAGTAAATATCGAGCACAAGATTTAGTAGCTCTGTGTGTCTGGTTAAGCCAAAATGTAGCTCATTCTTCATTGACACAATTATGTAGTCGATTAGAAGCTGACACCGGTATTTCTATGAGTCCAGAGGGACTCAATCAACGTTTTAACCCTCAGGCTGTTAAGTTTTTACAACAACTCTTAGCACATTTACTTCACCAACAATTTTGCTCTTCTTGTAAGATTCCAAATTTGTATACAAACTATTTTCGTAGTATTCGTGTATTGGATTCTACACATTTTCAGGTTCCAGATAAATTTGCTTCTAGATATCAAGGTTCAGGAGGTAGTGGCCATAATGCTGGTGTGAAAATTCAATTAGAGTACGATTTGCTTAGTGGTCAATTTTTACATGTTCATGTAGGTTCAGGAAAGCAAAATGATAAAATCTATGGTTCTACTTGCTTAACTTCTCTTCAACCGCACGATGTATGTATACGTGATCTAGGATATTTTGATTTAAGAGATTTACATGCAATAGACGAGTGTGGTGCTTATTTTATTTCACGATTAAAGCTCAATACACGTATATATCAGAAGAATAGAGAACCTGAATACTTTCAAAACGGAACAATAAAAAAGCAATCTGAATACATCCAACTAGATATGGAGCAATTCATTGACCAATTACAGTCCGGTGAAACATATGAAATTCCTGAGATTTATATTGGAATGTATCAAAAACTTCCTACAAGACTAATTCTGTACAAATTAACTGAGACACAAATGAAACGTAGACAAAAGGATTTAGCATCTAAAGAACATAAGAAGCAAATTACCTATAAAGAACACAGTAAGCGGCTTAGTGCCATTAACTTTTACATTATAAATATTCCTTTGGAATATCTGCCCAAGGAACAAGTATATGATTTTTACTCCTTACGCTGGCAAGTTGAACTTATCTTTAAAACATGGAAATCATTTTTTCATATTCATCACTGTAATTCTGTACAATTAGAACGACTAGAATGTCATTTATATGGACAATTAATTAGCATCCTTCTTTGTTCCTCCACCATGTTTCAAATGCGCCAATTACTCCTCATCAAGAAGAAACGAGAATTAAGTGAATATAAAGCAATTTATATCATCAAAGATTATTTTCCACTTATTTATCAATCTTTACAAAAAGACACCCAAGAATTAACAAAGATTCTCTTTCGTCTGTTTAATCTTTTACAGAAAAACGGACGAAAATCCCATAGGTATGAGAAGAAAACAGTCTTTGATATCTTAGGCGTCGTATACGACTTTTCTATGTCTCACAATCATGTAGCGTAATCCCAAAAATTGAAACCCGATAGGATTTATTTGGCGTGCAAATCTTTAAAGAACTTACACTGGATCTTTAGAAAAACGAAATAATTCCGCGTGAAATTAAACTTATATAATCTTAGCTTGATGGGCATGGGGTACCGCCCACATTTTAACGAAAATATACGTTAAGCAAAATTCGACATGAAATGAGCCGAATTTCCTACTCTAAGGAATATTCGGCTCATATGTTTTATTTGGTCTGTAATTTGTTCTCTTCATATTCCTTCATTATTTTATAAAACGTGTTTTTCTTTAGCTCTAACATTTCCATAAACATAACAGCAGTGATTTCCCCACTCTTCCATTTTGAATGAGTTTCTTCTATTATATTTATTTGTTGTTTACTTAGCGTCGAAAGGTTCAACTGAGGACGACCTAAGTGTTTTCCTTGAGATTTAGCTACAGCAATTCCCTCAGCCTGTCTCTGATGAATTTTCTTACGTTCTTGATCTGCAACATAGGAAAGTAAAGATAAAAACTGATCTTCCATTAATCGTCCCATATCACCCATCTCTCGAAATTTACGGCTATCAAACAGTGTTTCATTTTCTAAAACAACAATATCCGCTTGTAATTCTCTTGTTATGTACTTCCATTCTGAAATTACCTCATCATAATTGCGGCCCATACGATCTAAAGCATCTATGTAAACAATATCACTTGTACTTAATATTTTTCTTAATAATTGATACTGAGGACGATCAAAATGTCGTCCACTTGCTTTATCGACAAAAATCCGTCGAGCTTCCACTCCTCGTTCCATCATTTTATGTAATTGGCGTTATTCATTTTGATCTTTTGTACTTACACGTATATATCCATAAATATTCGCCATGTTTGATATTCTCCTTACATTTGTTACCACAATTATATCATTTTTGTTTATAAAGGTATTCATTAAAAATAAACGTTTATAAAAATACTTGTATAACCTTTATAAACTTGATATTACAATGTTTCATAGATGTTCTCCAACTGTTTGTAAAGGTATACCTTTACAAACAACGCGCAAAAACTGTATTTCGGATTAATTAGCAAAACAATCGAAATACAGGTAAATTACACCATTCTCTAGATGCTATATATAATTTGGTATAATTGTATTTAAACAAATTATTGCTAATAGGTAGAGGAAGGAATACAGAGATTGAAAAAACTATTTCAGACTAAAAAATTCTTAATATCAATTCTAACAGTAGCCCTAGTACTAATTACTTATTTTGTAATACAATCTATTTTATCACCCGCTAGAGGTGTAACAAACCGAGAGAACCCCATTCAACTTGTAAATGAACAACCCAAAATAGACATATATAAAACCGTTCCTTCCCAATTCAATGGTCAAATAAGAAAAATTGCCTATCTTACATTTGATGATGGACCAGGAAAGTATACAACTGAGCTTTTAGACATATTAAAACAACATGATGTTAAAGCTACTTTTTTCTTAACTGGTAAGAATGTAAAGGCATATCCTGATTTAGTAAAACGAGAAAAAACAGAAGGTCATTATGTGGGTATGCATAGCATGACTCATGATTTCAAAAAATTATATACAAATGGTGACTATGTTAATGAAATGATAACAAATCAAAGTTTAATAGCAGCTATTATTAGAGAAAAACCACAATTAACCCGACCTCCTTATGGTTCTATGCCTGGATTAAATGAAGCGCTTCGTAATAAGGTAGCAGAGGATGGATTTAAAGTATGGGATTGGACAATTGACTCTTTAGATTGGAAATATAATAACTTACCAGTAGAAGCAGCTTCAGTTAACATTGCTCAAAATGTACTTATTAATGCAACGAAGTCCCAAGAAGTTATATTAATGCATGACATTCATCCTCAAGCTGTTGCAGCCGTACCAGCCATTATAAAAGGATTAAAAGACAAAGGATATGAATTTGAAGCTTATCAAGAAAATGATCACTTCTCTTTAAATTTCTGGCAGGACCCACGCATTTAACTTTTAAAGAAAATTATGCTATATTTTAAAACACAATAAAGATAAAAGTTATAAAAATTCATCAATATAGTACTCTAACAAACTCTAAAAAGCCCATGACTCTATTTCATCAATAGAGTCATGGGCTTTTTAGAATACTTACTTTATCATAAGGTATTACTCTTTATGGGATAACCATATCAAAAAAATTGTACGTTTAGACTCAAAATAACCGATTCCCTGTACGTTAAGCAACCGGTTATTTATTTTACTGCCTTTTGGTAGAATTTTTATCTCGTAATGGTCTTAAATTATCGAATTTTTATAGATTCATTGCAATTGTCTTGAAGTTTTTGTACCAGAAACACTTGTAATAGTCTACGAAGATTTATGGATAGAATCATCTATTCAGTGATATTGGGTATTTTTCCTTTGATGTTTACCCAAGATTTATGTATAATTTAAATCGTAATGATTACGATTTAAAGGAGAGTTGATATAATGAAGATTTTATTTGCAAAGAAACTAGGTATATTAGCTATTAGTTCATTGCTAGTATTAGTAGGGTGTCAGACTTCAGGTTCATCTGAAAAACAAGAGCACACACATGAAAATGAACACGATCACAACCATGAGCATGAGCATAATCATGGTCATGCTGAAGAAACAGAAAAAATTTATGAAGGGTATTTTGAAGACAGCCAAGTGAAGGATCGATCACTCTCCGATTGGAAAGGAGACTGGCAATCTGTATATCCATATTTACAAGATGGAACACTTGATGAGGTATTTGCTTATAAAGCAAAACATACAGGTAAAATGACAGCTAAAGAGTATAAGGAGTATTATAATGAAGGGTATCAAACAGATGTTAACCGTATCGCGATTCAAGATGATACGGTAACTTTTTTCAAAAATAGAGAAGAACATTCTGGTAAGTATATCTATGATGGGTACGAAATTCTGACATATGATGCGGGAAATAGAGGTGTAAGGTACATATTTAAACTAGCAGAAAAAGTTGAAGGAGTTCCTCAGTATATTCAATTTAGTGATCATAGTATCTATCCAAATAAAGCTAGTCATTACCACTTGTACTGGGGTGACGACCGTAAAGCTTTATTGAATGAAGTCATACACTGGCCTACCTACTACCCATCAAAAATGGATGGACATGATATTGCCCATGAGATGATGGAGCATTAAATTTGGAGTCGCGATGAATTAATGAAATGATAACAAATCAAAATTTAATAGTGAACATTATTAGAGAAAAACCACAATTAACCCGACCTCCTTATGGTTCTATGCCTGGATTAAATGAAGCACTTCGTAATAAGGTAGCAGAGGGTGGATTTAAAGTGTGGGATTGGACAATTGACTCCCTAGATTGGAAATATAATAACGTACCCGTAGAATCGGCTTCCATGAATATTGCTAAAAATGTACTTATTAATGCAACGAAGTCCCAAGAAGTTATATTAATGCATGACATCCATCCTCAAGCTGTTGCAGCCGTACCAGCCATCATAAAAGGGTTAAAGGAAAAAGGGTATGAATTTGAGGCATATCATGAAAGCAATCACTTCCCTTTAAATTTCTGGCAGGATCCACGTATTTAAGCTTTAAGGAGATGTATAAAGTCACACCTCTATTTATAAAAAAAAGATATAGCCCCTTGTAGAACAACAAGGGGCTATTCAATGTTTTTGCTTATTCTTTAGTTTAAAGCAACACTAGCTATTTATTATTAAACTATATATTTAGCAAAGTACTTCCATAAAATTCTTTTTTATGCTATATAATATTTTTAAAGCGCTTAGAAAGGGAGAGGACCATATAAAAATTATACAAGATTTTACAGAACCCTATTTTAAAACTGTTGGAGAACAAAGTAAGGCATATCGAGTAATTGGTTGCAAAGATGGTAAAGAAAAGCATTTCCCTGTTACATTTAAAACATTAAAAAGGGCACGTATATTTAATTATAGGTATGCTTGTGATAATCCTGAATGGCTGAATAGAAATGGCGACATAAGTGAGTATAATGTTAAGAATGGGAGACCTGAATATAAAAATATTTGGCACGATAATGTTATAGAGAATGTATATAAAAAGTATATTGATTTTGATAGTTGGGAAATCTAATCATTAAAGCAGCAAACCAATCGTTCAAATAGTCTACAAATAAAACATAAAGAATAATAAGTAAATAAGCTATAAAAAGGAGATTCAATAGCATGAACATTGCATTTTTTCTTACTCCTAAAAGTGAATTGGTTTATATAAATATAAATTCAACAATACGTCAGGCTTTAGAAAAGTTGGAATACTACCGATATACAGCTATCCCCTTGGTCAATACTGAGGGAGAATATGCAGGTACACTTACAGAAGGAGATTTATTATGGAAACTCAAAAACACGTCATCTTTAAGCTTTAACAACACTCATCAAGTTGTTCTGAGGGAAGTTTCTTTACACCGTACAAATGAACCAGTTTCCATCAATGCGGAAATTGAAGACCTTTTATCAAGAGCTATGGAACAAAATTTTGTTCCTGTTATAGATGACGATGGGGTTTTTATAGGTATTGTTAAAAGAAGAGATATTATTCAATATTGCGCACAAGGTTTATTATTTAAGAACAATTCTGTATAAACATATGAACTTTAAATTATGTCAAATCTTCAATTTAAAATTCACATAAAAAGCATATGACTTTTTACTGATTAAAAAAGCTAGTAAAATACTAGCTTTTCGCACTTCTGATAATGATATGTTATGTAAACTTCACATGAATACTATATTCATAAGGTAACTAATTCCAATTGATTATATAATGAAGGGATAAGATTAGATAAAAAAGGAGTAGGGATATGATAATTGGAGAACTAAAAGAAATTGTAAGACATCCAATAAAGTCATTTCGCGGAGAAAATGTTCAACAAACTTTCATTGCATCCTATGGCTTATATGGAGATAGAAGCCATGCTTTTTTAGATGAAACAAGACCAGGAAAGTATTTAACCGCAACACAACTTCCTGAAATGATTGGTTATACGGCGAGTTTTATAGGAGAAGAAACTTTGGATACATATCCATCAATCAAAATCGTTTCTCCTGAAGGGAAAATATATAAGTGGGGAGATCAAGAGTTACTTACAGAATTGGAACAAAAATCAGATCGTAGAATTAAAGGCATACAATACTCACCCCAGCAAGTACCTCTAGGTGCAATTGAAGAAGAACATGTATTAATTGTGACTGATACGTCATTACAAGAAATAAGTGCAATGTGGGGACAAGATGTGGACCATAGGAGATTTCGTCCAAACTTGATATTCTCATTATATGAAAATATTCCTTTCGTAGAAGATACATGGTTTGGAAAATGTATACGTATAGGAGAAGCAGAATTAGAAATAGTAAGACACTGTGAACGCTGCATGATTATTACTATTGATCCTAACACATTAACATTTGAAAAAACTCTCTTAAAAACTGTTGCACAAAAAAGAAATAATCATTTTGGAGTCTATGCATCAGTTATAAAACCAGGAAAAGTGAATGTTGGGGATTCTATCATATTAGAATAACCTTCGATAACACTGATTATGCAAAAAGTAAAGCCGTCCTGATGGACGTTTTTTTTTGCTTAGCGTGAGGTTTTTCAAAAATACTGCGATACGCCTCGTTTTGGGGTATTTGGTTTTTCATAGCTTGATAGCGATGTGGTAGAACCCCACATCGCCATCAACTTAATAGAACAGATTAACTTCAAAAAGAAAAAATCAGCTTTTTTATTATAAGTTAACACAAAATTTAGTTCTGGGGGCGTTATAAAATTTTAACTTAATAGCGATGGATGACCCTTAAAAGATGAATTATTGAAATTACGTAGTATGATCTATGATAAATTTTGAGAATAAAAACCCTTTACTATTTTTCAGTTTTACTTATTGTCTAACGGTGCAGGTTAGTTGAACAAATAAAGGAGTTTTGCTTACAGTAAAGAAAGAATAAATAAAGAAAAATGTAAGGGGATGAATAAAATTTCAGAACGTAGCAATCATGTTATTCAAATTAAACCTTGGGAAGATAAGGACCTTGATTTACTTTTTCGTATTAACACCCCAGTGATGATGCAGCATCTTGGAGGTCCAGAAAATGAAGAACAGATTTTGAAGCGACACAAACGGTACCTTGAACTAGATAGTAGAGGATGTATGTTTAGCATTTTATTGTTACCAGAGCAAGAATCAATGGGTTCTGTTGGCTATTGGCAAACTACTTGGAATAATGAAAGTGTGTACGAAACTGGCTGGAGTGTTCTTCCCGCATTTCAGGGGAAAGGAATAGCGACAACTGCAGTAAAGTTGGCAATAGATGAAGCATCCGCTGAGAATAAGTATAGGTACATTCATGCTTTTCCTTCAGTTGACAATCCAGCTTCAAATGCAATTTGTCGGAAGCTTGGATTCAAATTAATCTCCGAATCCGAATTCGAATACCCTCCTGGTAGCTTTATGCGATGTAATAATTGGTGTTTAAACTTAATTGCCAGTAAATAGCCTTCTTAAACTAACGGAGGCGTTAATTTAATAGGTGTTACCACATATGTCCATCAAGTTAAGATAAATCTGTATGTGACTTTAGCCATAAAGTTGCCCCTAAAGGAAGCATAACCTTGCCGTGAATGCTGTTGGTTTGTAATAATTTTCAATCAAAAGCATGCTGCAAAAATTGATTTTTCAACAGAAGAAACCCAAACATTTTGAAAAAAGTTTGATCAAAGTGCTTGGGTTATTTGTTGCTAGTGAATAATTTTTTATAAAAAAGCTCAATCATTTTTCTACCTGTGTTTGCTCAACAATCGCGCCCTATTCTTGAATAATGAAAAAATGACTTAGTATTCAATCTTTTCGTACATCGTACGGTGTCACCATGAATGTAATTATTCTACTTTGCGGGTAATAGGTTCTCTGGTCCCCCCCATATAGAATAAATATTTTATAATTGATTTAATACTCACCTTTATGTAAGTACCTGTACTAAAAGTGCATACTTACATATTTACAGTGTTCACTTTATTATCAAGATATAAATAATACTTAAGGAGGACAACTCTTTGAAAACTCTTGTCATTGTAACACATCCCAGCATAGAAACTTCCGTCATTAATAAGCGATGGATAGAAGAACTGAAAAAATATCCGGAAAAGTATACTGTTCACGAATTGTCTAAGGTTTACCCTGATGGAAACATAGATGTGCAAAAAGAACAAAAAATGGTTGAATCACATGGTAATCTGATTTTGCAGTTCCCTATACATTGGTTTAATTGTCCGCCTCTCCTTAAAAAATGGCTTGACGATGTTTTAACTTATGGATGGGCTTATGGTTCAAATGGAGGGGATAAATTAAAGAATCGTAAAGTTGCTTTAGGTGTAACTGCAGGAATCAAAAAAGAAGATTATAGTGAACATGGAAGATATCAGTATACACTTGAACAAATATTAGTTCCATTTAAAACGACATTCCTGTATTGCAATGCAGATTATCGTTCGTACTTTGCGTTTTATGGTAAAGAAAATAAGCCGGGTGGAAACGAAGAAGAAGAAAATGAGCCTGGTACAAGCGAATTGGAAAAAAGCGCTCAAGATTATTTAAATTTTGTTGAAAACCTGTAATAGGTGGCTTTATAAAAGCTATAAAAAAGAAGTATCTCCTTCTTGAGGAGATACTTCTTTTGATTTAAACAAAATAGCTAGCTACCGCTGTACATCCTCCATAGCGGATGCTTTTTTTCTTTGTTACATAAAATTTATATAATAAATGAGAAATTAACTAAGCGGACAATTGAACACTGAACTCATCATACCTCACATATTGATTCATAACTAAAATATTTTAAACAAATGTTTGTTTAATTTTCCTATACCTAATTTCTTCATCTCATAAATAAAAAAGATAAGAAACCCCCATTTACATATATTCAATAATTATAGTTAGTTATAACATAAAATTCATTTTCTTATAATTAATTAATCCTGAATTTAATTATATGTTTTTCTGTAAGAATGCACCATTCTTCTCTATTTACCCATGTTTACATTTTTATTAATTTATCATGATATCAACGTTGATTTAAAACGGTTTATATAAAATCAATAAATCAGATTTTCAGAGAAAGGGTGGACCTTTATTTATTAATTCACATAATTTTCAAACATTAAAACTCTGGGTGTTAATATTTTTTATATAATAGAATCAAGCCGTAATCAATATGGTTTCCCCGTTATGAATAATGAGATAATTCATGTGTCCCGTGTATTCGCTTTAAGGCAAAAAGAACTTGTAGTGATTTCTACAAGTTCTTTTTGTTTTCCTTATTGTATTAGAAAAAAGCCCTTTAAATATAGCAGAAATAATAATGAAGTGTTTATTTCTCGTTTGCTAACTAAAATTTTGTATTTTAACAGGTTTCATTAATAAAAATATTTTAGACTATAGAATGAATCATTAGACAGTTAAAAAAATAAGGAAAAAGGGAAGAACCACCAATATTCTTTCCTTTTTCCTGCAATTAGGGTCTCTATATTAATGAATATAGAAGATTATAAAATATTGGATGCAACAGTTTACACTCAAAATTATAGCAGAAGTAACAGGTATTTTTTATGCAATATTGCATAAAAAATTATGATTTATCAAATATACATGTCTAATGAGGAACACAAAAACTCTATATAGGATGAATTTAATCCTTACAGTTTCTTTATAGTGAATTAAAAGCGGCAAAAACAAAAAGGTTAATTTTATCAATACGAGTTTTTTCTTTTACATATTAAAATGGAAGTACCCTTTCAATGTATACTGACCCCTTCACAAATCGTGAAGGGATTTTTTTATTTAATAAATGAGTTTTACAAAACATACAAAATGTTAAACTCATAAAACCCAGTGATAACGGAAAGCCATTTGGTATCACTGGGTTTTTATTTGAATATTTAACGATGTATTTTACAAATTATACGAAGATGTAAACTTAGTTTTACTTTTTATCGATGCGTCTTTTTAACATTATATATAATTGTACTAGAAACGAGTTTTTAATTTTTAATATTAAAAATGAATTCTTTTATAAACAACAACTATGAAATTAAGCTGCTCATTATATTATGAATTTATTATTTTAAATCCCACATGTCATTCGCTTTAGAAATCATTGCTTGCACTTCTTTCTGATATTTCTTTATTTGTTCAATGGCTAATTTGTCATCCGTATATATGGGATTCATATTCTCATCGACATAAATTTCAAATACTTGATCTCCTTTCTGTAGACGTACGCCATATTCATACCCACCGAATAGTAATGGCCAAATAATTAAACCGTCCAAGCTTTCAACTTTAGAAACACCTAAATTACCTGTGAATCGTAAATAATCCGGTGTCTTAACATTAAAGACGTAACCAGATTCTTCCTTGTTATAAACACCATATTTATTTTTAGGAACTGCATCAATAAATTTCTGATATTTAATTGTGACAGTTACAAACCAGATTAAATTCCACAATCCAAAGAGTATAATTAAAATAAGAACTATTTTTTTCATATTTAGCTTTTTAATATGTATATTGTTCAAATCGATTTCCCGCATAAATCCACCACCATATCCCCTTGTTTTTTTATTTCTTCATCATGTGTTACTAATAATATAGTCTTTCCCTGTTTATTAAGCGTCTTTAATATATTAAGTACTGACTGTGCATTTTTATTATCTAAGGAACCCGTTGGTTCATCAGCAAGTATAATATCACATTTTTTAAGCATTAGCCTAGCTAAAGCGACTCTCTGTTGTTCCCCTCCAGACAAAGTGTACACCTTTTTGTTTAACTTTTCCGTCAATCCGACAATACCTAAACTTTCCTCAATTGATAAATTTGTTTGACAATCTTTACGAATTAATCTCAAATTTTCTTTAACAGTTTTATTATCTACTAATGCAAAGTTTTGAAATAAAAATCCTATTTTGTGTCTAAAATAATTTAGGTGTTTTTTTTTATTCTTTATGTCTATACCATCAACTATAATTTCACCCGTATCAATTTTCTCAATAGCACCAATCATATTAAGTAAAGTTGTTTTCCCGCAACCACTTGGTCCAGAAAAGATAACAAATTTTCCATCATCGACTTTTAAGTTGAAGTCTGAAAATAATATTTTATCATCAAATATCTTAGTCAAATTCTTTATTTCTATCATATATTTCCACCTTTTAAAATTTTTTGGAGTTTCATTCTTTCTGTTTTATGAATATAGAATGACATTAAAGTAACCTCCCAAAATATGATGGTTATTCCACCAATAATAAGATAATAAACATCACTAACACCTACTAGTCTGGCAATAGTAACTGATGCCACTATACTTACTATTGAAGTTGTAATTGTCAGTAAAATAAGTTTTCTGTGTTTTTCAAATAATGTGTGCCCAAGTACTTTTTTTAATGCAAGTTCAATAGCGTTCACTTCATATTCTAATTTGATAATAGCGGTAATAATGATACATTCTAAAAATAATATTAATAAGCTAAATACAATGTTTATATATAGAACTCTTTTAGCAGTGTTCCATTTATTATTAAAATTATCTAGAACGTTCGTTTTACTAACAATTTGATTCGTTAAATAATGCTTATGGACAAATTGGCTAAACTCTTCATTTGATATTTTATACATAACATCATGCACATAATTGATCTTTTGAGAGTCATCTACTTGTTGGTTGACTAATTCATCGATTGGCATATTATTTAATATAATTACGGGGTTTTTAACCAAGTCACTTCCATAAGTATGGTTTTCGTCTATACTTATAATTTCTATATTCTTTTGATAATAAATCGTTTCATATTCGTATTTAATATTATTCCCTTCATAAAATTTTACAGCCTCATGTAGTTGTTTAGTAAGTACAGTATTCCCTTTCAATTTTTCAGGTAAGATAAAATACATGTCCTTATCTAATTTAGTTCCATTTAACTCATCTATTTCTTTTGATAGATACTTATACGAATTTTTATTTGCTAAAATCCCTTTTATTTCACCTAAATTAGAAATATTGACTAAAGATAATGCGTCAAATTTCTCAATAAACTCTCTGTAAAACGTTGCTTGTACCTTTGTACTTTCTGTTAATGTATCAGGTACAGATCCATCTCTATTTTGATAAGGTTTATATTCTAGTCTTGTGTAAGAATACTCCTTATGATTTTCAAAAAAAGGTTTTTGTTTGTATAATGTATAAGATTCAAATATTAAAGCCAAATTGCTGGATATAATAAAAATTGTGACTATGGTTGTCACTAATTTCAAACTGTAGTTGAGAGATAGTAATTTTTTAGAACTTTTACTATTAGAAAAAACTTCTTTTACATCATAAAAATACAAATTCAAATACAATAATGCATTTAATATTAATAACAGTACAAATAAAAGTACAGAAATACCAATACCAAAAAATACATAGGTATACTGTGATAAAATATATATGATTATAAAAAAATAAAAAATATAAACTAATGAATCTATTATGACATTCGTCCAATAAATTTTATGTATACTTTCCCCCATAGAAACTCTAATTAAATTTTCTTTCTTTTGTAAAATACCATCATAAAAGGTTAATAATAAAATGATACTCATAATAAGAAACCAAATCAAAAAAATAGTAGCTTTTAAATCAGTATCTTTATAACCCTCTTTAGGATGATTACCGGCATATTTATCAATTAACTCCATTTTAAACGCATTTACTTGCTTTTTATTACCAATAATATAAAAATCATTGATACGATCCATAGTATCTATATCGTTTAGTTTCTTAAAAATAAATCGACTTTCACCTAAAAATAGACTTGGGTATTTTCTTTCAAATATATTTAAATTTTCATTTATGTATCGCTCAACTCCAGGGGTTCCATAAATATCATATTGAGTATAAAAAGTACTACGGGGAGATTTAATAAAAGTAAAAGTTTCTACTTTATTATTTTGGGCAGAACGAAGTATATCGTTTATCATTTCTTTATCGGATGTATTTGGTTGTATGTACATCGTTGTATGAGCAAACTCAGTTTGAAAATCATTTAATCGAAAAGTATGACTTTCACCTATAATCAACAAACCGATAAATAAAACAAAAAAACTAATAATATACTTAATTCCCTTCAAAAATATCCCCCCGCATTTTTTTATAGCATGATAAATCATATTATTCCTATTTTCTATACTAATAGTTATAAAATCTTATAAAACTACAAATAGATGTTTATTATTTAAAATATAAATTAAAAAGTTATACTATATTGAATGAATGAACCGCTATGCGTAACCTCTATTTTAGCCCAGCTTCCATTCCCTGCATTATCAGAATAAGCACCATTACTATTACTCACTGTAGCAGAATGATCATATACACTATGTGTTGTATGAGTATAATCTTCATTAATCCATGAAGTATTATATCCATAATTCATAAGCCAATTATTCCCGCTAGTACTAAGCTCCCAATCATTTTTAAAAGTTTTTCCACTACTATTTTTAGTAACTGTATCAGCTGATACAGATGTAGCTGCCCCCAACAATCCTAAAGCCAATAATGAACAAAGTAATCCTTTTTTCATAAATTTTCCTCCCTAATTTTTTAGTTTAAGGTTCTGATAACCTATTTTCAATCGAAAGAAAAATCTGTTAATTTATATGACAGCTCCTCCCGTGGTTAGATTAACCCATCTACTTTTTAAATTACAAGTCAGCAAAAGACTAACCTTTATTCGCAAACAGGTCATACCAAGACCAAATTTAAAGTTATTTTCTTATGGCTTGTTAATTTGGTCATTTATAATAAACAACCTACTTTTTGAATAGGCGGCTTATATACGTAAACGACAATAATTAACAAATTCTTCATAATGATAAAAACACCTTCAAGGAAATTAATTTTAATATAAAAGAACTACAGTCCAATATCTTCATAACAAATATAAAAAAGTCCCAAAAAGTAAGTTTTTGGGACACTAAATTATATACAATACGTTATGTTGTAATCCAAAGGTTAGGGATATTCCAAAAATTAATTTCAGAATTGAATAAGATGAGATATTTATATACTTCAAAAGGTACACCTTTTGGGAATGCGAAAAACTATTGAAGAACACACGCCAAAAGGTGCAAAAAACACTTTTGGGACACTTCAAAACAAAAATGTACCTTTTGATGTATTTTTGCACTAGAACCACAAAAAGTTCATTTGGGGGTAATTCTGAATTCTTAAGTTGATGGATATAGATTATTAACTTAAAACATCATAATTTCAATTGTCTAAAGAAAACGGTCTTTCATTAATATAATAAATGGAAGGTTATTCGATCCCCTATATTTGGATATGCGAAATTACATAAAAAAACATGTTTAAATAAGACGCACTTTTATATATAACTAGAGGTAGAGAAGGGAAATTATTGTTTAGGGTTAATTTAAAATTTTTAATTTAATCGATGTATGGTGGTATTCCTTTAAGAGAGAAATTAAGCAGTTAGCCTTTGCTAATCGCTCTTTTATTAGAGTTATTTAACTGTCTTTATTAAGATGAATATCCACATAAGAATCTTTATATTTAGGAAGGAATAAAAAATGAATAAAATCGTATCAACACTATGTATAGCTGGGGTGACTTTAACTATTTTAGGAGTATGTCCTCAAAGTAGTTATGCTCATCTCGATCAAATTGATTTAAAAGAGAATGATCCTATTACTGCAAGATGGTCTGCAGAAGCTCCGTATCATTCTGATAAAAGTACACATTTATGGATTGCAAAACAAGCTATTGAAATTATGAAAACGGAATCTAATATTGAAGCAAATAAGCAGGCTGTGGACTTTTTAAATTATCCACAATATAAAGATCTATTTTCTAAAGGGTTATATGATGCAGATTATAATGCGGAGTTTAACGATGGTGGAACAGGAATAGGCGGCGTTTTTAAAGGCGGATGGAAATCTCATTTTTATGATCCTGATACTAAAGAAAATTATAGAGGAGAAACAAATCCAACGGCTCTTACACAAGGTAAGAAATACTTTTATGAATCTGGAGAACATTTACGAAATAAGGACTATGAAAAAGCTTTCTATTACTTAGGAGTAGCCACGCACTACTTTACAGATGCTACTCAACCTATGCATGCAGCAAATTTTACCGCAATTGATACGAGGGCTATAAAATATCACAGCTACTTTGAAAATTATGTTACAACCATTCAAAATCAATTTGCAGTCAATACTGGAGGGAACTATAACAATTCCCTATCCACACCTGAAGAATGGATTGATTATGCAGCTCGAGTAGCTAAACCTGAAATCCAAAATATTACTAATGATAAAACATTTAAGTATTATAATAGTGGTAAGGCACAATTGTGGCAAGAAATGGTTACCCCAGCTGTGCAGCGGAGCTTAGGAGAAGCTCAGCGCAATACAGCAGGTTTCTTAAATCTTTGGTTTAAAACTTTTACTGAAAATGTGAAAGCTCCAAGTATAGAGACTGCATTAATCTATGATATAGAAGGAAACGTCATAGAAGCAGGGAAAAACTATTATATCGTACCAAGTGAATCTCCTTATCAAGGTCTAACATTTGAATGGTATATAGCAAATCGTTACGATTATGTCACACTTGCAAATAAAGAAAACAATGGTTTATCTGGTACACCTATGGAATTTGAATTCTACAAAGAAAATGATGCAAAGCTACACCACGGGGAGAGTATATATCTTCGCATGAAGCACTCAAATTACGACCAATTCCAATATTTAAATTGGTCTAATTATTCTAGTTGGATTCACCTTGCTCAAAAATCCGATAGTTTAGCTGATTTTAAAATTAAAATTAACCTGGATAATCCTACAGAATATAATATTTTTACAGATGACTATCCATTAAATTATGAAAATATAAATGCAAAGAAAAATTGGATTGTACTAGGTGAAAAAAAGCAAAAGCCTAGCTCATGGAAGTTTATCCCTGTTAGATAACCTAAAAAGAAAAACACTCGTCCTTAATCAGAACGAGTGTTTTTTATTCCGAATAAATACTTTAAATCAATAGTTATATCGAAATAAACTGGAAAAAACGCATATAAAGGTATATAGATAAAAATGAGATACTTTCTAAAAAGGATACCGAAAGGAAATTAACAAAAACAATAGATGGTATACGGTATAGACATGGCAAGAATTTAATTATGGGGAGTATCAGTTATATGAAAGGAGCTAAACAAAGTGAAAGAAATGGAAAAGTTGGTGGACCTAAAGCGTACGAAGCAATACAGATCATGATTGGTAGGGCTATGATGCGATGGGTATCAATAAAACAAGAATTTTAAGGATTAAGTGAATTGTATGAGAGGCAAAATAAAGTGCTGATGCCTATTTTAGATGAACAAAAATTAGATTCTATAAATAATATTTTGTACTGTGCGATTGCTGAAAATAAGAGAGTATGTATTTCATATCAAATACAAACCATGTTCCGAATGGGGGAATCATGATTTAATATCAGAAAAGTAACAATTTTGTTACTTTTTGTTGATATATGTCGATTTTAATGTTATATTCATAACAACAAAGAAAGAGTAAACAAAAAACCCTTATCTAGTAATGTTTCAGAATTTTTAGTTTCCTCTACCTATGTACTTCTTGTGTCGAAGAAGTTTGTGCATTTTTTTCCACTCTTTCTTTGTTCACCCTACATAAAAAACAATCTGTTTTTATACAGGTTGTTTTTTTTTTTTGCGTTATAACGTCCAGCAAAAACATGGAGTGGCTTTGCAATATGTTTTGTAATTAAACTTGTAGTTTACTTCAATTGCGGTTAAAAAAATGATACCTTACAAAAGGGACCAAAGGAAAATGCAGTATAATGAAAAGGCTGTTGTCCTATTAGGACAGCAGTTTTTGTCGTACTGGTACAAAAAATAATATCACTGTCTATACTGAAAGTAATGAAAAAAGTACGTCACTTTTTTCATTATTAGGATATGGTTTGTAAGGGGTTATAATTAAATGCCGAAAAAGTAACAATTATGTTACTTTTTGTTGATATATGTCTTTTTGATGCTATATTCATAATAACAAAGAAAGAGTAAACAGAAACCCTAACTAGTATGATATCAGAATTCTTAGTTCTATCTAATCGATCTACTTTTTGTGCTGTATAAGTTTGTGTCTTTTTTGCCATTCTTTCTTTGTTTTACCCTTAAATGAAAACAACCTGTTTTTATGCAGGTTGTTTTCTTTTGTAAAAATATAATTTATTTTATTATTTTAAGGTATTTGTTGTTAAGTAAGACATGTACTATGAATTATAATGTTCATCGCTTATTCATCCTATAATTATTATATAATAATTATAGGGATTTTTTTTTGAAAAGATTTTTTCTAATGATTTATATATCTAGTATGTTATCTTTTTCTTTTTTAAGGAACAAAAAGATGATGTAGCATAATGAAAAAGTTGCTGTCCTAAAGGACAACAACTTTTTTCTATACTGGTGCAAAAAAATTAATAATTTCATTGAGCAAGACAATCGTTATTTGAATTTTCTGTGTTTTAAAAACTTCGCTATGATTCTCGCGCAATAAACATACAAAATCAGTAGTGTAAATTAAGGGATTGGTTCAAACTACTGATTTTTATGATATTTCTCGGCCATTAATTGCTTGAACTGGTCGGTTATTCGTTGGGAATAATTTATGGAACACTTTAATTTGTTTTTTGGACATCTCTATTGTCTGTTTCATCACAATCCATTGGACATTTTCAGTACAAGGAGGTGTGGTCAAAGACCCCATGTAACGGAATGATGAATGATCTGAAGGAAGAATCTGTTTTATATCAATGGTATGTTGCACATCGGCCTTTATATTTTTTCTGTACGGGAGATTTTGCCACATAGCTGCAAAACCTTCGTTTTTTTGTCCTTCTTTGATCATAATACTTACTACTGCTAACTGACCTTGATCATTTTGATGGACTAGATGTAATTCCATATCTGCATGTTTTCCTTCAAATTGGTGCTCACTTGGTGTATGAAAATGGAATTGTTTTAATGTGTAACGATTTCCTCCTAGCATGAGATAATCATCAGAACTAATTGCTTTTCCCTCAATACTATGCCCATTATTTTTAATAGAAAATGATATTGGTTGATAGTTTATTTGCAAAGGATTATTATCAACTGTTGATTTTATTTGTTCTGTTTTGATATCTATCGGAGATTGTTCTTGCCCATTTAAACACATTTTGTATTCTGGTTTCAATTCTCCCCAGTGCTCTGGACCAGTAGCCCCTTCATATGACCACTGCGTATTTTTCTTCGTAGATTGTTTTTGCGGAGCTTCTTGTTTTGCTGCGTTACATCCCATCAACACTACACTCATTGTTAATATAAGGGGAGTTTTATAAACAAACTTTAAGCCTTTCATACTGTTTCCTCCTTAGATGATAAAATATTGTATTTAAAGAATATTGCTTGTAACTAAAGGTTCTGTTACAAATTCACCAAAAATATTAAGAATTTAGAGAAGCATTCCTCGATTATTATGCAATTTTAGTTATTAAATAGAAAAACGGAATACGGAAACTATACAGTTAATTTATGAGAAAAGGAATAACTACGCTTCTTACCCAAGTTAGAAAATCTTTATACAAAGTCAGGTTGCAGGCGATAATTTTTAAATACTATGAGAAATGGAAGTAAGAGCATATTACATTTCTATCGTTCTATTTGTCTTCATGTAGTACTAAATAGAATAACTTCTTACCCATACCCAAAATCGATTATGTAATCTAATTATGATTCAAATTACTTAACCTGGTCATATTTAGTTGGCATTACTGTATTCATTCCGAAGCATGGATGTTTTGTCATTTTTATATTCATCATCTTCATTTATAATTGATATTGACTTTCATTTTATATTTATTATAATTATATATAAATTATTAAAAAAAAATCAATATAGATTTATATTCTTTGATGTGATACTATGTATTTCTGGTTAAGTTGAAGAGTTTTCAACAAGAAGTTATTTTCCTAAATCTACGAAATAGAGAAATCAGTTTAATTGGATCCACCTTCCATCAACATCATGCTAAAAAACAACCCAAATATAAAAAGATTGAATTCTTAAGATGAAAATGTAAAATTTTGTTTTAAGTGTGTCATAAAATTTTTAAGTTGATGGAGAGATATAGTGACCTCTACTAGTTAGTGGCAATATTAGTTTGTGAAAAAAAATGTCGAATTTGTGAGAATTTTGTGATTTTTTGTCTTGTGATACTTTATATTTAGTGCTAAACTCATAATACAAAGAAAGAGTAGCCGAAAATATCCCCATCCGAACAGAAAAGACTGAAGATTCAGTCTAATTATTAAATGAATAATATTCGTGTTTACTACTCTTTCTTTGTTTTATTTTATATATAATATTGAACATTATGAATAGATAGCGGGGTGACTGGAATGTAATTATTCGGTAAAAGTAGAGGATAGGTATTCTGTTGTTTGTATGACATCTTAATGAATAACATACTTATTACAAATATTTGTAGAGACAATTGAGATGTTTTTTTCAATCTAGCAATGAAAAATTTGAGTCCATACAAATAAATAAACAGCTACAAATAATTATGAATCTAGTCAACAAACTGAGAATTTCATTGAAGATTCGGTATAACGAGATTTAGCCATGGAGTTTATTATTCATGCAGATTTTAATTAAGATTCTAAATGCATAAGTAGACCAAAATTGATAAACGTTTTTGGTGATCTTTTTGAAAATTATAAGACTATCTAATTAAAAATCTGAGAAATGATTTCCAAGTGACATTTGAATAAACAAAATTATTTGTGATTTATATTTTTACTAAATGAATCAAGAATTAGGTAGTGGTTTAGAACAATTACTTAAGGACAATATTTTGTTGTATATAGGAGGGAGTATAAAATAAGGATCTTATCTCAAGAGGGGGATTAATTTACGTTTGGTTTCTTTAATTACAAAATCAATTACAAAAACTACAAAAACTATCTTTGGCATTTAAAAAGCCCTATATTACGGATGGGAGCATGAAAGAATGCCTAAAGGAGGGGGAAAAAGATTCTGGTGAATAATGTTATAAATCATTTAAAAACGCGATTTAAAAACTGAATATATTGATATTATGAATATAAAAACAATAAAAAGTAATATCAATAAACTAATAGGGTTGAAATAAAAACATTATTAATCAGAAATGTATGCTCAAAATAAGACGGTAGATATGATATAAAATCTCGGGATTTTATAGGAATGATGAAAAACGTAACTTCGCCAGTTACAATTATATCGAAAATTGTTTAACTTGTAAATATTAAACTTAGTGAAAGTAATGTTACATTAAAAAAATGAAGTTTAATAGAGTACAAGAGAATTATTTATAGAAATTTGTTTTCAAGTTTTATGTGTATAACGATTAAAAGAAATGGAATACCATCAGCCTATAAAGTCATTGTCATTGCATATTCATATTAGAGCCATCTAATTATAACTGATAGGAGAATGACATGATCAAGAGAGTAACTTCGATTTTTTCGATTCTAATGCTTTTTATATTTACTATAGGTCAGAGTTTCACATCCATAATAGCAAATGCACAGGAGTTAAATACAACAGGATTTGTTGATAGTTTTACAATCGATAAGACGACGCTTAACTCCGGAGAAACGACAAGAATGGCAGTACAGTTTAGTGATAAATCTGGGAATCAAATGAAAGCTGGAGATACATTAACATTAACATTACCTTCAGAATTGAAAGGATATAGTGGAACTATTCCATTAAATAATGATGCAGGTATTAATTTTGGTACTTGTCAAATAAAGACAACTAATGTTGTATGTACATTTAGTGATACAGTTGAGAAACTTAAAAATATTAGAGGGAATTTTTATTTCCAAGTTAAAGCAATTGATGTTGCACAAGGACAAACGGTAACAACTGAAACGAATTTAGGTACACAATTAGAAAAGAAAACGGTAACGATTATCGGCCCGACTGGTGGGGGAGGTGGCGGATCTTCACCATTTTCATACAAAACGGGTAGCATTCAACCAGAAAACACAAATGAAGTACAATGGGTTTTAAATGCAAATACTTCAAAACAAAATGTAGATAGTGATATTGTTTTGGTTGATACTTTACAAGAAGGGCAAACGCTTAATCAAGATAGTCTCCGTATTGGAGGATTTGCCGCTCCAATGACACCACAAGAATTCCAAGCTCAAGGTTATGGAACGGTTACATTTATTGGTGATAATGGATTTAAAGCTATTATCAATAAAGATAAAGCCAATGGTCTTACTTTTGTTTTTCAATATAAAGCAAATATAACTGATAGTGGAAAGAAATTAGAAGCATTTTATAATAATTATACCGTAGACTACAAGGTTACAGGTGAAGAGCAAGTATCTAAATCAGATAGTGTTAGTGTTAAAAATATAGATCAGGGCGGCGGTGCGCAAGGCGACTTACCTCCTAAGGGAACGTTAAGAATTGTGAAGCACATTGCCGGTGATGAGACAAAAATTATACCAAATGTTTCATTTAACTTGTATACGGAGTCAGGTCAGCAAATTGGTAGTAAGTATACAACCGATCAACAAGGTATGGTCGAGGTTCCAAATTTAGACCCAGGTAATTACTATGTACAGGAGATTGCAGGTCCAAACTATTTGGATTTTGATCCTCAAGTAAAAGTACCTTTTACCATTGATGCAAATGCTGATAAAGGTGTAAAGCTTGCTATTCCGAATAAAGTAAAAATGACATCTGTTTCAGGAACGAAAACATGGAATGACAACAATGCAACAGATCGTCCAAGCTCAATTCAAGTAGAGTTACTGCAAAATGGAAATTCAATCAAAACACAAGAAGTAACAGCAGTGAATAGCTGGAACTATACGTTTGCAGATTTACCTGCATATGATAATGATGGTAATGCTTATACGTATACAGTAAAAGAACAACCAGTAGCGGGATACAAATCGGAAGTAAATGGCTATAACATTACGAATACAAAAGATGCAAAAACATCTGTTTCAGGAACGAAAACATGGAAAGACGGAAATGCAACAGATCGTCCAAGCTCAATCCAAGTAGACTTATTGCAAAATGGGAACGTAATCCAAACAAAAGGAGTAACAGCAGCAAATAGTTGGAATTATACATTTGCAGACTTAGCACAATACGATATGAACGGTGTTGCTTATACGTATACAGTAAAAGAGCAACTGGTAGCGGGATACAAATCAGAAGTAAATGGCTACAACATCACAAATACAAAAGTAGCGAAAATGACAGTAGAAGGAACGAAGAAGTGGAAAGACGGAAATGCAACAGATCGTCCAAGCTCAATCCAAGTAGATTTACTACAAAATGGAAATGTAATCCAAACACAAGAAGTAACAGCGGCAAATGATTGGAAATATACATTTACAAATGTAGAATCATATGATGTGAATGGTAGTGCCTATACGTATACAGTAAAAGAACGACCAGTAGCGGGATACAAATCAGAAATAAACGGTTATGACATTACAAATACAAAAGTAGGCCAAACAACGGTAGAAGGAACAAAAACGTGGAAGGACGGAAACGCAACAAATCGTCCGACAACAATCAAGGTAGACTTACTACAAAATGGTCAAGTAGTTGCGACGCAAGAAGTAAGTGAAGCAACAGGCTGGAAATATGGATTCAAAGACTTAGCAGCATATGATGCCGAAGGAAATGCATATAAGTATGAAGTAAAAGAACAACCGGTGGATGGATATAAAACAGAAGTAAACGGTTATGACATTACAAATACAAAAGATGCAAAAACATCTGTTTCAGGAACGAAAACATGGAATGACAACAATGCAACAGATCGTCCGAGCTCAATCCAAGTAGATTTACTGCAAAATGGAAACGTAATTCAAACACAAGAAGTAACAGCAGCGAACGGTTGGAATTATACATTTGTAGACCTAGCGCAATATGATGCAAATGGTGTTGCTTATACGTATACAGTAAAAGAAAAACCGGTAGCGGGATACAAATCAGAATTAAATGGCTACAACATTACAAATACAAAAGTAGCGAAAATGACAGTAGAAGGAACAAAAACGTGGAAAGACGGAAATGCATCAGATCGTCCGCCAATGATCAAAGTAGACTTACTACAAAATGGAAATGTGATCAAAACACAAGACGTACTAGCAGTAATAGGTTGGAAATATATATTTGCAGATTTAGAAGCATACGATGCGAATGGAGTAGCTTATCAATATGAAGTGAAAGAACACCTAGTAGCGGGATACAAATCAGAGATAAGCGGTTATGATATTACGAATACAAAAGTAGGCCAAACAACGGTAGAAGGAACAAAGACATGGAAAGACGGAAATGCGACAAACCGTCCGACAACCATTAAAGTAGACCTACTACAAAATGGTAAAGTAATTGATACAAAAGAAGTGAGCGCAGCGGGCGAATGGAAATATGCGTTTACAGACTTAGCGGCATATGATGCCGAAGGAAATGCGTACAAGTATGAAGTAAAAGAACAACCAGTAGATGGATATAAAACAGAAGTAAACGGTTTTGACATTACGAATACAAAAGTGGCGCAAACAACAGTAGAAGGAACGAAAACGTGGAAAGACGGAAACGCGACAAACCGTCCAACAACGATCAAAGTAGACTTACTACAAAACGGTAAAGTAGTAGATACAAAAGAAGTAACAGCGGCAACAGAATGGAAGTATACGTTTGAAAAGCTACAAGCATATGACGCGAATGGAGTAGCGTACAAGTATGAAGTAAAAGAACAACCGGTGGATGGATATAAATCAGAAGTAAACGGTTATGACATTACAAATACAAAAGTGGCACAAACAATAGTAGAAGGAACGAAGACGTGGAAGGACGGAAACGCAACAAATCGTCCAGAAATAATCAAAGTGGACTTACTACAAAGTGGCAAAGTGATTGATACAAAAGAAGTGAGCGCAGCCGGCGAATGGAAATATGCGTTTACAGACTTAGCGGCATATGATGCCGAAGGAAATGCGTACAAGTATGAAGTGAAAGAACAACCAGTAGATGGATATAAATCTGAGGTTCATGGTTATGACATTACAAATACAAAAGTAGCGCAAACAACAGTAGAAGGAACGAAGACGTGGAAAGATGGAAATGCGACAAGCCGTCCGACAGCGGTCAAAGTAGACTTACTGCAAAGTGGCAAAGTGATTGATACAAAAGAAGTGAGCGCAGCGGGCGAATGGAAATATGCGTTTACAGACTTAGCGGCATATGATGCCGAAGGAAATGCGTACAAGTATGAAGTGAAAGAACAACCAGTAGATGGATATAAATCTGAGGTTCATGGTTATGACATTACAAATACAAAAGTAGCGCAAACAACAGTAGAAGGAACGAAGACGTGGAAAGATGGAAATGCGACAAGCCGTCCGACAGCGGTCAAAGTAGACTTACTACAAAGTGGCAAAGTGATTGATACAAAAGAAGTGAGCGCAGCCGGCGAATGGAAATATGCATTTACAGATTTAGCGGCATATGATGCCGAAGGAAATGCATATAAGTATGAAGTAAAAGAACAACCGGTGGATGGATATAAATCAGAAGTAAACGGTTATGACATTACAAATACAAAAGTGGCACAAACAACAGTAGAAGGAACGAAGACGTGGAAGGACGGAAACGCAACAAATCGTCCAGAAATGATCAAAGTAGACTTACTACAAAACGGTAAAGTAGTAGATACAAAAGAAGTAACAGCGGCAACAGAATGGAAGTATACGTTTGAAAAGCTACAAGCATACGATACGAATGGAGTAGCGTACAAGTATGAAGTAAAAGAACAGCCGGTATCCGGATATAAACCAGAGGTAAAAGGTTATGACATTACGAATACAAAAGTAGCGAAATTAACAGTAGAAGGAACAAAAACGTGGAACGATAACAACGCAACAGATCGTCCAAGCTCGATTAAAGTAGACTTACTACAAAACGGTAAAGTAGTAGATACGAAAGAAGCAACAGCGGCAACAAACTGGAAATATGCATTTGCGGATGTAGAAGCATATGACGCAAATGGAGTAGCATACAAGTATGAAGTGAAGGAACAGCCAGTAGCGGGATACCAATCTGACGTACACGGTTATGACATCACAAATACAAAAGTAGGCGGAACAAAAGTAGAAGGAACGAAAACATGGAAAGACGATAACGCAACAGATCGTCCAAGCACAATCAAAGTAGACTTACTACAAAACGGTAAAGTAGTAGATACAAAAGAAGTAACAGCGGCAACAGAATGGAAGTACACATTTGAAAACCTCAAAGCATACGATGCAGAAGGTAAAGCATACAAGTATGAAATAAAAGAACAACCAGTACCAGGATATGAATCAAAAGTAAGTGGTACTGACATCACAAATACAAAAGTAGGCAAAACAAAGGTAGAAGGATCGAAGACATGGAAAGACGGAAATACGAAAGATCGTCCGGAAATGATCAAAGTAGATCTACTACAAAATGGCAAAGTAATCGCAACACAAGAGGTAAGTAAAGCAAGTGAATGGAAGTATGTGTTTACAGATTTAGCGGCATATGATGCCGAAGGAAATGCATACAAGTATGAAGTAAAAGAACAACCAGTAGATGGATATAAATCAGAGGTACATGGTTATGACATTACGAATACAAAAGTAGGTGAAACAAAAGTAGAAGGAACGAAGACATGGAAGGATGGAAATGTAAAAGACCGTCCGGAAATGATCAAGATTGATCTACTACAAAATGGCAAAGTGATCGCAACAAAAGAAGTGAGCGCAGCAGATGAATGGAAATATGCGTTTACAGACTTAGCAGCATATGATGCCGAAGGAAATGCATATAAGTATGAAGTGAAAGAACAACCAGTGAATGGATATAAATCAGAGGTACATGGTTATGACATCACGAATACAAAAGATCCAAAAGATCCAAGTACGGATCCAAAAGATCCAAGTACGGATCCAAAAGATCCAAGTGTAGATTCAAAAAATCCACCTACTCAAGAAAATGCTAAGACATCAGTATGGCTTCCTAAAACAGGTGGAACATCAATGGATATGATTTCATATATTGCTGGAATGTTGTTATTGGCTTTAGGTGGATTCGTATTTGTTCGTCAACGAATGAGATAAAAAGACTTGTTATGTTGGTTTGAATTATAGCTTGATCAAAGTATTGCTGTAAATATTGATTTTATAAATAGAGGAGACCCACACATTTTGAAAAAAGTTTGATCAAAATGTGTGGGTCTTAATTTTAGATTTCTTAAGTTTTTATAATCAATTGTGTTTTTGTGTTTACTTTCATTTAATCCACCCTCAGAGAGTAGATATAGGTAAATCTATATTGACTGTTGTTCCTTTTCCTACTTCACTTTCAATAAATATCTTTCCTTGGTGCTTCTCAATAATTTTATAACAGATCATTAATCCTAAACCGATACCATTTTCTTTGAGACTATAGAATGGTTCTCCTAGGTAAGGTATACGTTCCTGTTCAATTCCACACCCATAATCAGTAAATCGAATGTTTACTTGATCTTGATCAGGTGCATATTCGATTTGAATCAAGATTTCCCCTCCCATTGAAGTTGCCTCAATAGCATTTTTTAAGATATTTATAAAAGCTTGCTTTAATTGATTACATTCACAAAGTATGAATGAAGTATCAGATGTAAACTGAGTTTTAATTTGTATGCAATTCATTGTCGCTTGAGGTTCAAGTAACATTACAACTTGCTTCATTAATACATTCAGGTCATTAGTTTTAATTTCTAATGCCTCAGGTTTTGCTAATGTCATAAATTCGTTAGTAATACTATCTATACGTTCAATCTCTGATAACACTATATCTATGTAATGCTCGGTATCCTTATTTCCCAGTGATTGCAATAACTGTATGAATCCTTTCATTGCTGTTAAAGGATTTTTAATTTCATGAGCAATTGCAGTGGATAATTGACCTACTACAGCAAGTTTCTCCGATTTTCGTAATAATTCCTCTGTTTTTAGCCGTTCAGTGATGTCTCGAGAGATGCTTAAGAAAACTTTTTTGCCATTCAAGTTAAACACACGAACAGAAAATTCAATTGTCAGGTTTTTTCCTCTAGGAAAAACAAATTCATCTTGTAATGTAAAAGATGTTTGCCCTTCTCTAATTTTTTCTATGATTCTTTGGACCATTGGAGAATCTGGCGGAACGTTACTAGGGAATGACATCGAAAGAAGTTCTTCTCTACTATATCCAAATCTTTTACACGCAACAGGATTTACTTCGATAAAGCGAGTTGGTAATTCATTATCATTCAGTTCCACTACATATACTGCATCAGTTGCTTGTTCGATGAGTGCACGGTATTTCATTTCACTGTCACTTAATTGCTGGTGTAATTGATGCAGTTTTCTTTCTGCTTGTTTCCTTTCAGAAATGTCTCTACAAATTCCTGATAAAGCAATTACATTACCTCTAAAATCTAAAATAGGCGAAATTGTCAGGCTTACATCAATTAGAGTTTTATCTTTTCTTTGTCTAACAGTTTCAAAACGGGTAAGAATTGGGTCATTCATATTGGTATTTTTAATGTGGTTTATATATTCTAAAGTTTGATCTATTAAAAACTCAGGTACGCAAGGTAATTTTTTTCCTACAGATTCTTTTTCTGACCAACCAAATATTCTCTCATAAGCTTTATTCGCTTGTAACAAATGTCCATCTAAATCAAATATAGTGATAGCATCTACATTATGGTTAATAAATGATTCTAGTCGCTCTTTTGTAACCTTCAGTTCATTTTCCGCATGTATTCTTTTCGTTATATCAACAGTAGAACCAACTACCTCAACCACTGTGTCCCCTCTTTTAACAGGTCTAAGAGAGAAAAGTATCGTAGTCTCATCATTTGGCCATGGTAGTTCAAAAGTTACTTCTTCACCATCCCATGCCTGTTGATAATATTTTAATAGTCGAGGAATTAAATGAAATGGAATAATTGAAGCATCTATATTAGATAAACAGTTACCTACGACTTGTTGAGAGTGAAACCCGTATTGATAAAATAATTGTCCATCACATAGAGTATGGACAAAATTTCCCCCTACTTTTTTGAATTTAAAAATACCTCCTTGCAATTGGTGTACGGTATCCTTTAATTCTCGCTTTGATTCTAATAATGTTTCATTCGCTTTGGCTAAATTTTGTGTTAAAACATATAACTTTTGATACGACTCCATAAGAAAAATACCAATTAAGAGTCCGCATGATATAAAAAATGTACCTTGGATGTTAAGAAGTATAAGTGGTATAGAAGGAAAAAAGAATCCAAATACAACATGAATTATAACTAGATAAGCAGATAGATAAAGAAAAACGCTTTTAAAAGGATGGATATTTTTGAGATATGTTTTAAATATAGTATATATAATGGCTATTCCTAAAGATGCTATTAAAGCTGGTCCCCAATCACCACCAAGGTAGAAAATACGCATAAATAAAATAAACATTAACGTAATCCAACCAGCTGTACGACCAAAATAAATAAACGAAATAATTAGTGGAACGACTCGCAGGTCGTAAAACAATCCCATGTGCTTAAAATTAAAAATCATTAAAATGGCAGCTATGATACCTGCATAAATGCCACAAAATAAACGAAATGATTTAGAATCTACTTTACTTATAAATACTTGAATAAAAATAGATGTACTAACTAAGAATGCAAAAATAGATAGATTAATGATGAATCCTGTAAAAAGCATGCCATATTCCCCCTTAGTAAATATATCGAAAAAAAGCAAGAAAATTCTATGAATTATACGGTGATTAGACTTGTTATTTGGAAAAGGGAAATGAGTATTGATAAAAATTCAGTTCTTTTTTATCTTTCTCCAACAATAGATCCTTCACTAAAATATTAAATGTAAGAAACATTAATTTTAGATAGGAAATGAATGCTGGTAAGGAAATATAATGAGGGCATCATACAAGAAAGCAATGTACAACCCATGTTAGTAAATAAAGTGTATAAGTTTTGTATCTATTTAAATAGGTGATAAGAAATAGTAATTGCTTAAAAGATGGGGGACAGTCGTCTCCTGGCTGTAGGAACTACGGGAATAGCCTAATGAACTAGAAACCAATAAGTTTTCAGTACCTAACAATCTCCCACTTCAAACATCGAACTAGAATGTTAAGTGGTGATTGGTCCGAAATATTTTCTGTATTAATAAAAATAATAAACTAAGTATAAAAAAAAGAAAACAACTTGGATAGGAACAAATTGTTTTCTTATGAAGGGTACAACAAAGAAAGAGTAGGGAAGGAATACACAAACATGCCAATCTAACGGAGTGGAGTAAAATAGGCAAAGACTGAAAAATCAGAAAATTTATAAAGCGAAGTTTCCTATTTAATCTCTTTCTTTGTAAGTATAAGTTTAACATCAATAACAAGATAAAACAACAAAAAAATACAAAATTCTGATAAATTCGACATTTAATCAACTGCTAAATAAATCTTTTACGTTAATATTTGAAAAGTTTCTTATTAAAATGTTTTGAATGGATTTTGCAACATTTACGAAAGTGTTTTGGAAGATATTTAAATTAAAAGGAAACTCAAATTATGAAGGACTTGGAATATCACCAGAGGGAGCAGAAGCAACCCACTTTAAGTGATTTGAATCCCATTATAGGGCGTACGCTTTACTTAATAAAACAATAGTTTTATTTATTTTTGTTACCTAAGTTGCATACTGACAGGTATGCTTTTTTCTTTTTTCAACTGTTCAATTGCTATAGGATAAGCTAGATTCTTATCGACTGTTATCATGTGAGATTTAGAAATGTACGAAAAATTACTTGTTTATATCTTGATTTACTAAGATAAAAATCAATTGTATTTTTTCTAAATCAGCAACAAAATACAGGTACATCCATTGATTTTTTAATTTGATATATGTTTCATTGACTCTCTAGGGGGCATTTAGTTGTTTTAGATCATGTCGGATTTTTTTGTCCAAGACTGATGAATCCAACGCATAATTGTTATAGGAGTAATGGAAAAGTTCCGTTACTTTAACGTTTCCAACAAGTTATGGAAACTTAATATTGATGTACCGGTAGTGCATAATAGTTATTTGGAAACTTATTACTTATGACTATATACAATAGTTAATATACCTCTATATGGATATGTAATTTTGCATATCCATATAAAGGGAGAAACAAGTGAAGAGTGTTGAAGAATTATACTATAATAATTTTTTAGAAATGAAAATTCACCTAGTTAAATTAAATTAGGTACCTTTTTATCAGTATTATTAAATTATAATTATTTTAATTATAGAAGTGAAGTTGCATAGCAATTTTAGAAGTATAGTATTTTAATTTGTACACATATTAAATAATTAAGATAATAAAGCAGAAAAGGACAAAATTATACAAAAATCTACAAAATTTTACTATATACGCACTGAAAATTTGATGTTTTAATAAGGGCACAAGATGTTAGTTACATTTTAAGACATATAAAATCAGGATTATTTTCGTATATGCCTTTTATGTAATGACTTAGGGATTAAGTTTATAGTAGGGCATTATGTACAAATGTTTACAATCTATATTTATATTCCTAAAAAATCATCTTTAAAATAATCTATATAGATTAATAGTTATAATGTTAGATTTCAAGTTAATTAAAATTTAGTCCAATTATTTTATCAAAAGACACCAATAAATGGGAGGGATCACCATGAAAAAAGCGTTAGTCGCAGGGTTATTAGTTACAGCAGTATCTACAAGTTGCTTCTCACCTGTAAATACTTTTGCAGAAAGTAATACAACTTATTTACAACCAAGTAGTATACTTGGACCCGCTATGGATAGGTTATCAAATTCGATTACGAATTTAGGATCACAGACGCCATTAATTCAAGGATATGGGCTAATCATATTACAGCAACCAGATCTTGATGTAAGTACTATATATGGAATAACTACTGATCAAGGCACTGTAAGAAACCATGTTCGAGACTGCCTGGATATAAATAACCACAAATTATCCGTTGTAAATCAAGACATACAGAGTTTCGGAATAAGGTTTACAAATTATTACAATAAATTAGTTGAACTAGCTGGAAAAATGAATGAAGATCCGGAAGCAAAAGCATTATTTGTACGTATTTTTAACTTACTTCAAGGTGACGTGCAAAAAATTCAGTATAATATGAAAATAACTTCAGAAGACTTAAACAATTCTAAAAACGAATTGGCTGAAGATAGTAATAATTTTTCTAGTAAAGTTAGCAGAGCGTTTGAATCTTATAAGGGTTCAGACGGAGACATTGAAAAATTAAGAACGGAAATGGGACAACTTAATGCAGGCATTCAAGAAGATTTTGAAAAACTTCTAGCTCTACCAAAAGAAAATCTAGACGGTTCTTTAAATATTACAAAGTCGGTTATTAATATTTTGAAAGACGGAGTTAAGGATAAAACTGTAGACGTGTCTAATTTGGAAGCGATTTATAACCAATATGGACAACTCAAAAATGATAAAGTAACAGAACTGAATAAAGCTATTGCTCAAAAGCAACAGAAACTAATTCAATTGGTACAAAATTTATCGAATATTGAAGTGCAAGCAACTCAAATGACACTTATTGAGCAGCAATTAAATAACTTTACAAGAACAGTTAAAAAGCAAACTCAGAGTTTTGACAATCTAGTAAGTAGTTGGGACACCTTTAATAACATAATGATTGAAACGGGGACAAGTCTTAATACTGATGTGAAAATAGATTCTAATTCATTACAAGCACGATTAAAAGAGCTTAAACAGTTTACGGATGAATTGAAAAAACAAACAACGGAATATCAAGAGAGTGTTACAAAAATAAAAGTAACAGGATGAAATTTGTAGAATTCAGAACAATAATTCTTAATAATGTAAGGAGAGAAAAATGTGATGAAAAAACCTTATAAAGTAATGGCTTTATCTACATTAATAGCAACAATCGTAGCGGGTGGCATTATGCCATCATATGCCTCGGCAGAGGCACCTGCACCTATTTATGCAAATCAAGACCTTAAATACCCTAGTTATTACCTTGGACCAACAGGGCTTGATAATGCGATGAAGGACACTAAATCCAATATGTTGGTAATGGACCTGTATGCTTTAACTATTCTTAAACAAGCAGATATTAATTTGGATGGTTTACCTTCAGTTGGCGATAATTTAAAAACAGCCATTAAAGCCAACCAAAATCTTACTAGAGAAAATGCAACATACTGGTTAAATAATTTGAAATCAGGGATAGTTACGACGAATCAAAATATTATCAGTTATGATACAAAATTCCAAAATTATTCTCGTTATTTATTACAATATAAAAATGATCCAGTCAAACTAACAGCTTTGCTTACAAAGTTGAATGGTGAAATTTCACAGAATAAAGATCAAGTGACCAAATTAGTGGAGGATTTAAAAAGCTTTCGAGGCAAATTAGAAAAAGATACACAAAATTTAAAAGGGAATGCTGAAGAAATCGTAAATATTTTAACTGGTCAAGAAGCTGGAATTCCACTGTTTCAGAAACAAATCGAAACAAATAAAGCATTAATCGATGAGAATAACAAAATTTATATTGCATCGTCGGTTGCAACTGCTGCTGGTGCATATTTAGTTCTTTCACCTTTTGCTCCCTTAGGTGCACCTATATTAGGAGGCGGGATATACGGAGTAGTTTCATCGCAGCAGCAGATAATCAAGGCACAAGAAGAAATTATAACGCTAACACAAAATATTTCAATGGCGCAACTACAGTCAGCTAGGTTAACGATAGTGCAAAGTGATATTAAAAATTTAACAGATACAATTGATAAAGCTATTGTTTCTCTTGAAAATATAAAGACTGCGTGGGATGGAATGGGAACAAAATATGACGCATTGATTAAGAGTGCTAAAGCTGTTGACCCAGAATTCCTTGCTATGGATATAACAGCAGATCTGGATACAGCGAAGGATCATTGGGAGCAGATTAGAAAGTATGCTGAAAATATTCAAAGTAGTGAGATTTCGTTCTTGAACAAATAATATTACATCAAGAAATTGCCGAAGTAATGAAAAATATAATATACTGATTTTCCCTTTTGAAGAACACATAATGTGAGTCTCCTGTTCAAGTTTGAGCAGGAGACTTCCTATATAGTTATGAAACTTAATAAAGATTATAGAATAAGAAAGTAAGAGAATCTCTATTTTAATATGTTGTTTTATTTGCAATAATCGTAATTCATTTGAAGTAAAGAATAGAAGCTTATGAATTTAATAAAATATGTGATACATGTGAAAAAGTAGGTGAAAAAGATGAATAAGAATTTATATAAGAAAATTATTTTGTCAACAATCATTACGGGAATGGCAGTGAGTAATGTAATTCCACTTCATACTTTGGCAGCAGAACAAACTGTGTCCCAACAGCAAGAAAGTTTGAAGAACTATTCCCTTGGTCCTGGTGAATTTAAAGAAGTAATGGGAAAAATGGTGGCAAATATCCTTACAATGGATTCATATGCCAATACAATCAGTAATCAACAGCTGACAGATTTAAGTAAAATAAGTTCTATAAATGGTGATTTACAAGCAAACATGATTAAGCATCAACGGGATGCAATAGAGAATGCCGACTTTTGGTTCATGTATTTTAAAACTCGTATTATGTACACGCATCAGAATATTGTAAGTTATAATGATACGTTTCAAGCAAGTTATAAGCTTTTACTAACTGCTATAGAGCAAAAAGATACAGAGAAATTAAAATATGAACTAGAAAATTTGTACAATAGTATTTTGTACAATAGTCAAAAATTAGATGTACTGTTAGAAAAATTGAAAAATTTTCAAGGTGAAATAGCAGAAAATACAAGAAATTTCAAAGAAGATTTCAATCAATTGGAGAATATTCTAGAAAGTACGAACGCTGGTATTCCGCTTCTACAACAACGAATTGAGAATTGTAATAATACAATTAAAGAAAACTATGATAAACGTGGTGGCTATATAGCTTTATCTGTATTTATGCCTCCGATTGGTATACCATTGATTGTCACTGCTGACAAGAATATCGCATCTGCACAACAAGAAATAGAACAATTAAAGTCCAGAATTTCTGGAGCAGAGGCAGAAGTAGTTATTTTGACTGATGCCAAAAATAAAACGGAACATATGGCTGCAACAGTTGGTACAGCTGTTACTGCTCTTGAAAATATAAAGACTCAGTGGGGGACAGTGGAGAAAAAATATAAATCATTGATTGACAGTGTTGACAACATTAGTCTAGACCTGTTTGATGAGATTATAAGAGCAGATCTGGATACAGCGAAGGATAATTGGCAAGACCTTAAAAATTATGCGGATAAATTATATGAAGGTGCTAAGATTGTACAAGGAAACAGATTATAAAAGTAGACCCACCAGAAGAGCGAATTAAACAAATGGCACCGGATTGCTCCTGAATGTTACATAATACACTCAAAAAAAGTCTCTTGGGAAATAATGTATCACTATGACCTAGTTTTACACGTATCTCGACTGAACCCCAGTATTCCCCCTTGCTATATTTAAAAGAAAGAAATGTGAGGAGAGAAGGCCATACGGAAAATTCTTTTAGGAAATTTATTAGTATTTGCAATACTAATGAGTATGTCTTTTGAACATAACGAAGTCGTAACGAATTCTAAAGAAGAAACTGAAGAGGTGGATTTAATCTTTCCATATGAGTATTAAAAAAGAAACAATCACTAATGATAAACATAATGTTTCAATAAGTAATGTCTTTTTCAAAATACATCTTCCCCAAAATATATTGTTTATTTAATTATAGAAATTATGGGTTATTTTTTCTTAGTGTTATTCAGATTCGAAAAAGGCGAAACGTCAAGTAACTCCCCAATATACAATAAAGGTTTTTGTATATAGCTTGTTTTCTTCTAACCTTACAGAACTGTCATCTTTATGTAAGGTTAGAAGGTAGTTTGTTTAACATTTTAAATGTAATAATAAAATTATAAGAAATGAAAATGAATTTTTAGAAATTATAGGAGTGTGTTAATAATGATCGTAACAACAACTAATACTATTCAGGGTAAAGAAATTATTGAGTATGTAGACATCGTAAACGGTGAAGCAATTATGGGTGCAAATATCGTACGCGATATCTTCGCTTCTGTTCGTGACGTTGTCGGTGGCCGTTCTGGTGCATATGAAAGTAAATTAAAAGAAGCTCGTGACATTGCGATGGAAGAAATGAAACAACTTGCGACGCAAAAAGGAGCAAATGCAATCGTTGGTATCGATGTAGACTACGAAGTGGTTCGTGACGGAATGTTAATGGTTGCGGTAAGCGGTACAGCTGTACGTGTGTAAATATATAAAAAAATAGTACCTCATTGGGGAATTGCACCTTCAATTGTTAGACATAACTAACAATTGGAGGTGCAGTTTTTTATGGCCAAATATTCTTTGAAAACGAAATTAGATGCATAGATAGCACTCGTTATTAATAATTTCCCTAATAACCATTTCGTTTTAATGTAAGATAAATAGTGGTTTCGACTATTAGAAAAAGTTTAAAAGTTAATTACTTCTCATGAAGAAAAAGCCTTAAGAAAAATTTGTAGCGATAAATTTTTAGAGGAAGCATCCATAGCGGCTTCTTTTTTCTTTGTTATATAAAATTTATATAATAAATAAGGAAATTAACAATCGGACAATTGAACAAGGAACTCATCATTCATAACTAAAATATTTTAAACAAACGTTTGTTTAATTCTCCTACACCAAATTTCTTCATCACATAAATAAAAAAATAAGAATACCCCATTTACATATATTCAAGAATTATAGTTAGTTATAACGTAAAACTCATTTTCTTATAGTGAATTAATCCTGCATATTATTATATGTATTTCTGTAAGAATGGGAGTTTTTTACTCAAGATTAAATGGGTATAGTTCTTTAAATCTATAAAAATTTAGTTTAGACTTTCTTGTCCCAACCAATATCTAAAAGTGAAAGTTTAGACTTTCTTGTCTAAATGGTTTGGAGTTTCATGTACTTGTACAACCGCATTTTGTTGATAAGACCCCAATTAGTTTCACTCAAACTACCCCCCATAAAAGCAACATAATATATACATAAAATAAAAAAAGATTTATGAAAGACTTTTGTAACATTTGTGAAAGAGAAATGAAAGATTTATAAACTAAGATGAACTTACTGATATTGACGTTATATCAGTCGTTAATAAAAAGTACAAGTAGTGAGTGAGGAACAGCATTGTATTTCAGCAATCTAAACTACATTCTACTAAGAGAGGAAAACAAAAATGAAAAAAAACTTTAACACAATTAGAATGGTAAAGAAATTAATTCCTGCCACAGCGGCATTAGGTATTCTTTTTTCTGTAGCTCCTGTTGCAGAGAACAAAGCTAGCGCAGGTTTAGCCACGGTGTTGGATGTGACTATTACTTCATTAGGTATTGTAGCTGATATTTATGAAAAGCTTGGGATATCTGTAGGGGAGCCTGACTTATCTAATTACACTGGCCCCTATGCAGAGAATGTGTCTTACAGAGCTCCTAACTTTAAATCTGGGGAATTTAATATTTCTATGCATCATACGAAAGGAGATTCCAATTTCACTAGAACGATTAAAGTACTTTATCCAGATGGAAAAAGTGAGATGAAACACTTAAAATCGGGACAACAGCTTAAGATTACAGAACCCGGTACAATTGTAGATTTGAAACCCCTTGCAGAATCTGTATCAGAGCACGATCTTCTTTACATTACAAAAGCGCAATTGGATGAAGGAAAAACCGGAGTTGCGCTTAATCAAGGTATCACCATATACGTAGAAAAAACATCCGGTGAAAATAAAGTACTTGTTGACGAATTTTATAAGAAGAAATTTGGAGCAGATTCTCTTGACGGTTTTAAAGGGTTAGGGGTGGACCGCTTTTCTTATTTAACAGATGAACAAAAGAAGGTAGCAACATTGACTTCACATCCAGTAGGTAGAGAAGTTCTTTCTAATTATGTTACGAATAACCCTACAGCTCAAGCAGATTTTAATAACCGGTCAAGTAATGTATTCGCAGAGATCACCAATACCCTAGAGACACCTATTAAAGCAGCATATGGCTCACTAAATCACGGTGAATCCTATCAAATTATCCCCTATAAAAAAGGAAGCAATAAAGTATTGGTAAAAGCAGGTTCAAAATATCTTTCAGGGAAAGAAGGAAATGTTCTTCAATATTCCGATTCGATTGGTGACGATGAATTGTTTGAACTTGTCTCAGCCCCCGCTTTTCTTAATAAATGGCAGTTTGATTTGGTAAACAAGAATGGAGTACGTCTGACTAGTAATCCATACATTCAAGGCTTCCTGAAGGAAAACGATGGTGCTAATTCTTTCAGATCTGGAATTAGTTTCACTGCAAAAACGAATGATGAAGTTCACAACTGGTTAATAGACTGGTACCCTGGTAAAGAACATGATAGACAGAAGTATGATGGAAGAGTAGAGTTCAAAGCTAATGATAAAAGTGATGGCTCTATATGGACTGCATACGATGCTTCTGGAAAATTAATAACGAATAGTTGGATAGAACGAGATGGAGCATATCATTATGCAGATGCTTCAGGAGTTCTTTTGAAGGGTTGGCAGGAAATTAAAGGTAATACGTATTATTTTGCTCCGCATTCTAATTCCCTGGTAGTGTCGTCAAACTCATCTGATGCACAGATTGAGGGTAAGGTCTATCATTTCAAGGATTCTGGTGTTCTGCAGCGATCAGCCTGGAAAGATGAGCAATATTCTGATGCTTCTGGAGCGTTTGTTAAAGAGGGTCTGAAAGAAATAGAAGGTAAAATTTACTATTTTAAAGATTTCGCGGTTACAAAGAATGAAATGCGTCTAGAAGACCAACATGTCATTCTTCACTTTTCCAACAAAGGCGTGCTTGAGAGGGCTTCAGATCTGAATGGGAAAGCATTAGCTAGTACTACTACTGTTACTCTTAACGGGAAACACGTAGTCTTTGAGAAAGACGGTTCTGTTAGAAAGCCAGGACTCACTGGAAAGAGATCTTTCCCCCAATCAGATGGAACTGAAAAGGTCACAATGCACTATTATAGCTTAGAGGATGGAGCTTCCCATTCGGGTTGGAAGATAATTGATGGAAAGAATTATCATTTTAAAGATGGTCAGCACTATACTTTCGATGGTCATGAAACCATTGACGGAAAAAGATATTATTTTAATAATGACGGACAAGCTATGCTGACAGGGTTTAAAAAAGATAACGGTAAGATATACCACTTTGATGATAAAGGCGAAATGCAAAAAGGGTGGCAAGAAATCGATGGTAAATGGTATTACTTCGATGATTCTGGAGCAGCTAAGATAGGATGGTTCTCTGTTGGTGGTGGATACCATTTCCCTTATTACGGGTACTTTACTTATTATGCCAAAGAAGATGGTTCAATTTATCAAAACACCACTGTTGAACTTGATAATGGGAAAGGCGTTTGGAAGACTTATAAATTTGACAGTCATGGACACAAAGGTTATTAATAATCCAAAAAGAGTCTGTTTTTTATAAATATGACTCTCTAAATGAGATCCCTCAACCTAACTGGATCATATAACTCTGAAAAACTAAAGACAAGTCTTCCAATCAGTGAATGAGAAAATGGGTTAAAGAGTGGGCGTTGATATTCCTTTAAGAATTTAATCATGTGAAGAAGTACATTTCTAGTGTCCATGAAACAACAAGTCAAGAATGGCGGTAGGACCTTCGTCTTTGCTAGTAATGGATATTACAAGGTAAAAAGTTAGTTAATAATGGGCTAATATTGTTGCAAATAATGGTAGCACCCCAGTTGTAGCTTCTAGTGAGTTTATTTTAAAAACCTGAGAATACAACCTCACAGGTGATAACCACAAATGGGAGTTAGAAAGTATTAAGTAAAGAATGATACTATATATGGTACCCCCTGTCCGTATGGAGAGGGGGGTACATATATAGATTTCTAATGTAACAAGTCTTTCTATAAATTTATTACCTCTATTCTATACGCCACAAACTAAATACTCCCCAGTATGTATTCTTTTCAGAATGGTACATAAACAGAACTTATCTAGTCATACAAGTAATCAAGTGTTAAAATTACCATCTGGATTATAGAATCACTTTTAATAATTTTTAGTGAATATAAGATCAAATTGTTGGATTCTAACCTAGCAATACTATCAGTTATAGCACCTGCATCTCCAAGTTCCATAGATTTATTAGATTAAAGCAGATAATAGAAACATTTCAATTGTGGTTTATGCACAAGAAGCGAGGATTATATATGAAAAAAAGGATTTTAATCGTAGAAGATGAAGAAAACATTCGAGAAGTATGTAAACGGTACTTAGAAAGAGAAGGATACGAAGTATATACAGCTATGAATGGAATGGAAGGCTGGGATGTATTTCATCAATATCAACCAGATTTAATTATTTTAGATCTCATGATGCCGAAAAAAGATGGATGGGAATTATGTGAGGAAATTCGTCAACAATCCAATGTCCCTATTATTATGTTAACTGCTAAGGGAGAGGAAAGAGATCGAATTTTAGGTTTAACAATGGGAGCAGATGATTATGTAACAAAGCCGTTTTCACCTCGTGAATTAGTATTAAGGGTTCAAATTATACTAAGAAGAGGCAATCAAATACCGATACAAGCAAAAGAATCCCTATCAGAAGTAATAGAATTTCCAGATTTGAAAATTTATCCAAAGACGAGATGTGTACTTGTTTGTGAAAATAAAGTGGAATTAACGGTGAAAGAATTTGAGGTACTTTATGTCATGGCACAGCATCCAAAACAAGTATTTTCTCGTTCGCAACTTCTTGAACTTATTTGGGATTTTGAACATGAAGGGGGCACAAACACAGTAACCGTGTTAGTGAGTCGTTTACGTGACAAACTGGAGAAGCATACGATAAAGAATCGTTGGATTCATACTGTTTGGGGAATAGGATATCGCTTTGAGCCAAATGGAGGAAATGAAACATGAGATTACGCATTCAATTGTTATTGATGAATTTATTAAGTACCAGTATCCTGGTAATTGCTATATGGTATAGTGAAACGCAAATGTTACTTGAACCAGAACAAACACGGTTATTAACAGTAATTGCGGTTGTAGGACTGATTATTTCAACGTTTATTTACTGGTTAATGACACGCCCTATCATGAGGTCCATTCAAAATTTAATTGAACTAACGAAACAATTTAGCGATAGACAATTTGAAACGAGGTATATAATTGGAAAAGAACCACGGGAGTTTAAAGAATTAGCAACAGCCTTCCAACAGATGGCCAAAAATTTGGAAGAAGGGTTTACTAAGTTAGAAGAAGGGGAAAAAGCACGTAAAGAGCTCATTACGAATATTTCACACGACTTACGAACACCTATGGCTAGCATACAATTGATGATAGAAGCATTACAAGATAATCTGATTGAAGATCCTGAAATGAGAAATCAGTACTTAGTTACGATTTTAAAAGAAATAAAAAGATTAAGTGGATTAATCAATGACTTATTTGACCTTTCAAAGTTAGAAATTGGGCAAGTAGATTTTCATCCAACTTTAATACATATGGACAAAGTCCTATTGGATGTACTAGAGGCACATTCTGTCTTATTAGCAAACAAACAGATTGATTTAAAATTGGAGGTTCCTGAGAAATTACCTCGACTTTTAATTATGCCGTGTAAAATAGCACGGGTGATTAGTAATTTGTTAGATAATGCAATCCGGTATTCACCTGTATCTGGAACAATCCAGCTGATTGTAGAGGAAAATAGGAAAAATCAGCAAGTCCAATTCATTTTGCGTGATGAAGGAGAAGGGATTACTCCTAATGACCAATTACGCGTATTTGAACGTTTTTTTAGAACAGATCAATCAAGATCCTCACAATCTGGGGGATCCGGTCTCGGACTAGCCATTACAAAATCATTAATTAAAATGCACAAAGGAGAAATTGGTGTGAGAGATCGCTTAGACGGCAAACAGGGAAGTGAATTTTGGTTTACTCTTCCCGTCACATCAGAAAAAATTACGACTGTTAAAAGAATTTCTGGTTAACATACCAATAAATAGCTATTGAACATGAAAGTTTCCCTACTTAAGTTACAATAAAGATGTTTAATTCTGCCCTTATAATCACACAAAACACCGTCCAGTTAACCTAGACGGTGTTTTTAATAGTTGTTTAATATCTCTGTATTGTGAATTACATTGCTTAAATTGAATAACAATAAAGTCGTTTAAAATCTAAGTCGTATTCAACAATCGCGCCCGATTCTTGAATAACTCAAGATTAGCTATAAATTCATTCATTTAAAAATCTATAGGACTTTGATATTTAATAATCTTGTTTTAGAGACCATACCAGCACTTTCTAACGTTTGTTTCGAGGGAGTGTTATAATACCAACAACCGCAAATCGGATTTAGATTATTGTCATAACACCATTCCTTTAAATGATGAATTATCGTTCTGCCTATTCCTTTTTTTCTGTATTGTTCATTTGTAAACATGCCCATATTTCCATATCTATCAAGTAACTTACTTGTTTCGATAATCCCTATTCCAAGCAGAATACTTCCTTTGGTGTAGGTGAATATTTCCCTATTTTCAATACGTTCCTCCACTTTATCAAGGAAGTCCTGACATACCTCAGTTATTTTTATAGCATCGCTAGGCACCGCAGCTCTGAATTCCCCATCTTTAAATAATTTCCCCTTTGGAATTTCCACTTTGTTATCTTGGAAAAAGTAAGCTTGTTTTTCGATCTTATAATCATGATCTAATACCAAACTTAAAAAAAGTTCGTCGCATGTTGGAACCAGTATTGACCGAATTGAATGATCCTTAAGAACATTGTCAAAAATCTCTTGGGATTTTTTGTAGTATGATAAATCTAAATAAAATTGAGTTAGGGACTGGTTACTCTGTATGGCATAATAACCTGCAACTTCGAAGTTGTAACTGATTGTATAAAATACGGAATTGAGAATGTGCTCCTCTAAAACAGAATCAATAGGAGAACTTAATGTACTAACATATCTTTGGATTAAATCCCCAATATCACTTTGTTTACATTCTTTAAAATAAAAACTCATGTTTGGACACCTCGTATTTTTGTTGATCTCATTAGTACTCATGCAATAGATCTTATTACTCATAAAATAAAGAGAATCTATCCAATAAATCATATAAAAGTATTAGTGTGAAATTCTATTTTAGTTTCGTGAAATCCTTCTCTAACCTCCAAGTTAGTTGTACAATCTTACTTTACAATCTGGCCCTTTTGTTCAATAGTATGACTGGCGTTTTTTAAACAACTTTATTATTCTTTAAACGACTTTATTGTAAATTTTACATAGACTAAACTAAGAAGAGGATATATGCTCAATATATGAGCATATATCCTCTTTTCTTATACATATTAGATTAGTAATACGGATATTGAAAATATAGTTCAATACGTATGCAATATTCAGAAAAATACGTATACTTTATGTGGCAGACGTAGCCCATAGCGGGAGGCGTAGTGAGGTCTTTAGACCGAGCGTTAATATTTTTTAGGGGTGAAATGCTATGAGAGTACAAGAGGTTCTCATAGAGAATAACAACAAAAGATACATATTAATGGATCAAGAAGGATTCCCTGTAATGCCAGTTATGAAATATATAAAGTATTTAGATAAGACAGGAAAAAGACCTAATACTCAAAAAACATATTGTTATTCCTTAAAACATTTTTATACCTACTTAGAAGAAACAAACAAAGATTACAAAATTATTAGATTAGAAGATTTAGTTGACTTTGTTGGGTGGTTAAAAAGCCCCTATCAGGGTTCAAATGTCACTCCTCTTCAACAAAAGGGCCAGATTGTTGAATAACAGTTATATAGAAAACTGGTTATATATGTTAAAGTTTGTAATAGATTGTGGAGATTTCTACTTAAAGTTAGTATGCACGTTAATTAAAAAACATTTTCTTAAAGGGGGGAGTGTTTATTACTTTGGAACATAAAGAAGTGAATATTGAACATGAAAAAATAAATGACAAACTTGCTCTGGATAAGTAGAGTATTGCACAAGTTTGCCATAGGCAACAGTCTGTTTTTTCACTACAAAAAATCAGTAAAATACGAGAAGGAAGTGATCGATTTGAACAAACAGAAAGCGGTAGAAATAGCAAGAAAGTATGGTTTGGAAGTTAAAGAGGAGTCCATCATATTCAACGAGTCCGGTTTAGATTTTCTGGTTGCTTATGCAGAAGACGATAAAGGCGAAGAATGGGTGCTAAGGTATCCGAGACGGGACGATGTGATGCCAAGGACGATAGTGGAGAAGAAAGCACTGGATCTTGTAAATAAATATGCCACTTTTCAGGTTCCAGTCTGGTCGGTTTATGAAGGCGATCTAATAGCTTATAAAAAGTTAATCGGAGTGCCAGCAGGCACGATTGATCCGGAGATTCAAAACTATGTGTGGGAGATGGATTATGAAAATGTGCCTGAACAATTTCACCAGACATTAGCCAAAGCGTTGGCTTCGCTACACACAGTTCCGAAAACAGAGGCTCTTAAAGTAGGCCTGTTTGTCCAGACAGCAGAAGAGGCAAGAAAATCGATGATTGAGCGTATGGAAAAGGTTAAAGCGAAGTTTGGCGTAGGCGAATCCTTATGGAACCGCTGGCAGGCCTGGGTAAAAAATGAGGAATTGTGGCCTCAGAGAACAGGTCTGATTCATGGGGATGTTCATGCTGGCCACACGATGATTGATAAAGATGCTAACTTAACCGGTTTTATCGACTGGACCGAAGCAAAAGTAACGGATGTATCAAATGACTTTGTTTTCCAGTACCGGGTATTCGGGGAGGCAGCCCTGGAGAAACTGATCAACTATTACCGGCAAGCAGGCGGGATTTACTGGCCTGCCATGAAAGAGCACGTCATTGAACTTAATGCGGCATACCCTGTTGCGATAGCTGAGTTTGCGATTATCTCAGGCTTGGAAGAATATGAGCAGATGGCGAAAGAAACATTGGAAGTGAATGACCGCTAGCGTTAGAAAAAAACGAATTGATGATTCATATTTCTAATGTTCCACAATCGGGCGCTTTAATTGAGCAAGAAGTACAAAAATTATCAAACTTTTTTATAAAAGGATGATTTAATTGAAAATAGAAAAAGCGTGTTTTGATCAATCTTTTTTCAAAAGACGCTTTTTCTATTTGTTCTTTTATAAAGGTTTATTAAGTTAATTTAATCAAACTTTATTCAAAAGCTACAGTTAAATTTAAAGAAACAAAATTGATTAATACTAGTTCAAATCGTTATTAATAGATTGTATTTTTTGGGTGATTGGGAGTTTGTACATGTAATTTTACATAAAAACCAAAAGTTTAATTAAATTAATATATAATAATTTATATATATCAAATTTAGATAATTAGTTAATTATTTATCTAAAACTAAAAGAAGGATTGAAATAAAATGTCAAGAATTAGCATAACAAAGTCCCAAGATAGTATAATGATTGCATGGCAATCAGCAGAGATTACCATCGCCTTAAAAGACATAATTACCATATCTATGAATGATGTTCCTCATAATAAGCTTGACCATGTTGTTTATATTGGAACTCCATCTTCCTCGAAGAATAGAACACTGATACATACTACAAATTTAAACTTCATTATATTCGCTGTTAATCCATCTATAGTATTAGAAGAAATTAATATTGAGTAATACTATTCTGATTAAAACACGAGCTTAGTTAAAATTCTTTAATTACATTTAGTTATTAGGTTATAAAAAATGAACTGCCAGAAAAGTGGACTGTTAAGGTTCTTAATCACCTTATAAAATAGAAGTTTCCACTTTCTGGTCTAAAAAGTATCCATTTTCATGTCTTTGTACACTTGTACAACAGTAGGAGGGGATAGCATCTTCACTTAACCAACTGTTCGTTAAATTCCTATTTAACGAACAGTTTGAACTAGTTTTAATTTAGTTTACTACATACTCTTTCAAATATGGGGGATTTTATGAATACACAAGAGATTGAGCGGATTTATCAAAAAATTTCGAAAAAAAGAATAAATCCCTCTTATAATTTTTGGAGTGAGGTCAATAAGGAGTGTTGGGCGAAAAGGTCCATAAAATAGGTCATAGAGACTATATATGTTGATGAATTTAAAAGAAATAGGTTGGAAATGTCCGAATAATATCTATAAAACTCAATTTATTACTCCTAAGTAATTAACTATATAGTAGAAACGCTATTAGGATTACAAGTTAAACTTTTAACGATTAAATAAAAGGGAGCGTAACATAAGCTACGCTCCCTTCTGTTTAACGGTTAATTCTTGAAGCAATGTCATTACAAACATACACAACACCGCCGAACACTAATATAGCACCAAATAACAAGTTTATCAGTTCTCTTTCCATGTTACATTCCTCCTTTCGTATCTGACATCTATATAATGGATCAAACTTTGCAGTTTGATATCCATATAACTCTAACTCTCTGTAGTTGATTCAAAAGCAAGTGATACGAGTCAGTCTTAACTTCCTTAACTATCCATTTTGCATCAAATTTTACTAATTGAGATTATATCTATAAGATTCTATATCAAAAAATCACTTTTAAGATTTTACGGTTTTTACTTTCTTGTTGATATACACTTTTTAAGCGGTCTATGCGTCGTCTTATCAGACTGAACATCTTAGCAGTCTTAACTCTTAACGGTTTCAGATGCGTTAGCGGTCTACTGAAAATAGGGGAGGGTTTACAGTTGAAATACGATGTCAAATGTCTGTTTTTCTTTCTGACGTCTCAAAACAAAAGAATACTCCTTGTTTTGAGATAGTTAATTATTTTTGCGCTGATACTAATACAACGTAAGATACTAACCTAGAATCGCCAGATAAATTGCAAATAGCAACAAATATGCCATTTGCAACAGATAATAAACAATTAACTAACTAATTTACTAAATGTTACAATAAAACATTCAAAATTTATCTCAATAACACGTCACCACTTGTCTTTTTGAAACGTCACTAAGAAAAATTATACAACTGCCGATAATAAAGGTTATGTAAACTAATAAAAAGTAAGTTGTTATAGATACCCTTATATCAGTGTTTTTTTTAACTACATACTTCCCCCTACAATTAGAACATTACAAATTAATTTTTCACAATATAGAATACTGGTTCTAATCTAAAAAAATGATTTTTCACCGAATTAACTTGTAGCTGATGTCATAATTTATGTTTGTTGGTGATTTAGAATTTTAAAATGTTCCGTTTATGATGGTTAATCACAAACAGACCATTTTCCACAATTCGGACAAATTGTAACAGAGAAACCTTCAAAATCATCGTAGTTTTCTTCAATTTCAATTGTTAATAAATGAATATCTCCATCATAGATAATTTCCAAAAACGTTAATATTGTTCGTAAAATTGGTATTTCGTGCGAAGTTTTATGATGTTTGTTGTTGTACCCTTCTTTCGATTCTTTTATGTTCATACAACAGAATTCATTGTTCTCTTTTCATCAATAAGTAAATTTTGGGTTCTGGTGCAAAAACTTCAAGGTAATTACAAGTAATCTCTAAAATTTGGACATACTTTGAACACACCAATATGTAACAATAGATTTTCCCTTTAAAACGGAGCAGTTAGCTTTTGCAAACTGTTCTTTTATGGCTTGTTCACTTCAACCCATTCACCATCGTATATCATCCAACCATCATGATTGTACAATTCTTCTTGCATTTTCCTTTTACTTCGATTCTCGCCTTCGATACGTTCTTTAATTTTTCTAAATGATCCCTGTACTTTTATATACTCGCTTTTCAGCTTCATGATTTGCTTTTCACTAACTATCCCCCCTATGGCGAGCAACCATAGGGGGGGAAGTTATGAATGAAGAAAATATTGTTTTATGTGAAGTTTCTGTTGAATCAATTTTAGGTTTCTCAACGCTCCCACCTATTTTCCGTCATTCACTTTATCAACAGGAGCAACTAAATTATGTATTCACCAATGTCTTCATTCCCTTTTCTTACTCGATCCTGTGAGTTACATCCAATTGATTTAGTTTTCAACGAACAAGACTAGAGACTATCCCTCCCCCTAGTAACGTGTGAAACTCGCATTTATGATTCAAATAACGGTTTTATCTAAATCCATTCACTATATTCATGCTTTTACATACTATAATTATTACCTTTCTGAATAATGTGAGCTCGTCAATTTCATTATGATTAGGTATAAGGAGCGCTAATTGAGAGTGCTCTTTTTGTATTTGTATATACCAGAATAAGAATTATATTTAATTTTTATTAATCTTTTTTTATAACTTTGAATACATTATTACTAATCCCAGGAATACACAGGTTTCTCTTGACCAGTTACCTTGTATCCCTTGAATTCCTTGTAAAGTGAGCCCGTAATAACTAGCGGGTTCTTTTATTTTCGATCATATAATAACAATTTTATTTAAACTTGCACCTACACTAAAAGCATACATTATTTCTGAGTACGTCTTGGTATTGAAGTGCTTTTAAAAGCGCTCTTTTTTTTAATAATACCTTTGTTTAAACTTCTTATCTTTTTATCACTCATCGACATACAAATACATATTATATATAGATTATTATTTGATAGAACTGAAGTGACCCCTAAAAGTT